>JAUWWP010000516.1 GCA_030616835.1 Deltaproteobacteria bacterium
CACTAATCCTGCTGCTATTTTCAGAAAAATTTTTCTACCAATCTATAAACTTTATCCATTTCCCGGGCCTCTTCGTTTTTACTACTGCTGTATCAGCAGGCAACCTGCAGCAGTTTGGCTACTGTCTTCCGTAAGGAAAAAAGGATTGACTTTATTTCGAAACTGTGGTTATTTCAAATAAGGCTTTGTCTTTCCATAAAATTTTACCCCGTTAGAAATATGCCTCTCCTTCGACAGGTTCAGGACAAGAGGCGGACCAAAACCTTGTGTGAGCCCCATAAACGCTCGGTTTCTTACGGGGGGTGAACTTCTAACGGGGATTACTAAGCGCTATGGCCCGGATTCGCAGCTTCATTGCGGTAGAGCTTACCTCGGATATAAGAGACGGAATCGCCGGGATTCAGGAGAGGCTCCGCAGTTCAAGAGCGGATGTCCGTTGGGTTAAGCCGGCGGGCATCCATCTGACCCTCAAGTTTCTGGGGGATATCGAAGAAGGGGATGTGGACAATATTGCTAACTGTATGAAATCATCAGCAGATGGTATCAGCCCCTTCACGGTGGAGATTAAAGAAGTAGGAGCCTTCCCCAATCTGCGAAATCCCCGAGTTCTCTGGGTGGGGGTCACCGGAAACAGCAGTCTCGGTGTTCTTCAGGGGAAAATTGAAGAGATACTGGAGGGGATAGGATTTCCTCGAGAGGATCGGCCCTTCCGACCCCACCTGACCGTGGGTAGGGTCAAGTCACCGAAATTAAAAGACAAACTCACCGAGATTCTGGAAAAGGAGAGAACTCAGGAGCTTGGAACCCTGCCGGTGGAAGAAGTGATCCTATTCCGAAGCGAACTGCACCCCGGTGGGGCTATCTATACAAGGTTAAGAACTGTGAAGCTTTCTTAGCACCTTTTATCAGGAGGAAGATTATGGGAAGCGATGAGGATAAGGAAAAGGCAATCGATCTGGCAGTCAGTACCATTGAGAAGCAGTTCGGCAAGGGCTCGATAATGAGACTGGGAGCCGAAGAGCCTCTGGTACCGGATATTCCCGCTATCTCTACCGGTTCCCTGGGCCTGGATATTGCCCTGGGAGTTGGAGGGGTACCTCGGGGCAGAGTTGTAGAGATCTTTGGTCCGGAGGCCTCGGGAAAGACCACCCTTTCCCTCCATATCATCGCCGAAGCCCAGAAGCAGAAGGGAATCGCTGCCTTTGTTGATGCCGAGCATGCCCTGGATGTCAATTATGCTCGAAATCTGGGTGTTAAGACCGATGACCTTTTAATCTCTCAGCCCGATACCGGGGAGCAGGCCCTCGAGATCACCGAGATCCTGGTACGCAGCGGAGGCATTGATGTCCTGACTATTGACTCAGTGGCCGCCCTGACTCCCCGGGCCGAGATTGAGGGAGAAATGGGGGATTCCCACATGGGCCTGCAGGCCCGGCTAATGTCTCAGGCAATGAGGAAGCTTACCGGCAGTATCAGCAAATCGAAGACTACCGTGGTATTTATCAACCAGACCCGAATGAGGATCGGGGTAATGTTCGGCAATCCGGAGACCACTACCGGAGGGACTGCTCTGAAGTTTTATGCCTCGCTTCGCCTCGACATCCGCCGCATTGGAGCGATCAAGGAAGGAGATAAGGTGGTGGGAAACAGAACCCGGGTCAAGGTGGTCAAGAATAAGCTCTCGCCCCCCTTTAAGGAGGCAGAATTCGATATCTATTACGGAAAGGGGATCTCTAAAGAGGGAGAGATCCTGGATTTAGGTGCCGAGAGTAAGATTGTGGAGAAAAGCGGTGCCTGGTATTCTTACGGAGGGGAGAGGATCGGGCAGGGAAGAGAAAACGCCCGAATCTTTCTCCAGGAGCATCCGGAAGTAGCCGAGGAGATAACCCAGAAGCTCTATAAATACTATGGAGTCTCCCGGAGCACATTGAAGGAGGAAGAGAGCAAAAAGACAGGAAAAGGCTCGTAGAAAGCTAAGGCACCGGTCAGAGAGTAAGGCGGCCCCATGTAAGGTTAAAGATTTGTTTTCAACTAAAACCCAAGGAGCTAACAGATGGAGTTAAATGAAATTTTAAAGGTAGCAATGAAGGAAGGCGCCTCGGATATTCATGTCAAGGCCGGGCTTACCCCGATGTTC
>JAUWWP010000025.1 GCA_030616835.1 Deltaproteobacteria bacterium
CGGGTATAAAGGTAGCTTACCTCCAGATCAAAATCCCCCAGGGCCCCGGAGATCCTTCCTCCTATTTCACCGTTCTCAAATGTATTTTCGGGTAGTTTAGGTTCGAGAGGGTATTTTTCACTAATTTTAACCTTACCTTCTTCGTCAATATAACATTCCTCTGACTTACAAATGGCAAAATCCGAGCCGAAAAGGTAAAATTTTGCCGGTTCGAAGTAAGGGATATAGACGGCTTCTATCGTATAATCGCGGAGATGATAATCTATCTTTGCCAGCAAGAGGGGTATCTTGAGATCTTCAGACTCAGGATCAATGAATCCCCGGCAATCGAGGGGATTGATGTTATTGGTGGGGCTGAAGAGGTCATTTACCCCCCAGTTGACAAACTGTTTTCCCACCCGAATATCGAAGTCCCCCAAAAAAATACTAACATATAGCTCGTAAACAGGGTCGGGCTGGGCAAGGAAGCGGTGACGCTCAATCCGCCACTGCTCTTCGGTAGCTCCATTGGTGGTAATGATATAGTCCAGCTTGGCCGAAAGGTATAATTGCAAATATTCTGAGTAATTTATTTTCAGGTGAGCAAATAATTTAGTGCGCCAATCAAAGATATCTTCATCTTCACTCTCTCTTTTAAAATCCCGGGCAAACTCGTGCTGGAAATTGCCTCCAAGCTCCTGCTGAGTTCCAACGATATTGTGGATCAGTTTCTTCCCAATTTTTTTGATAAGCTGGAAATCGTCTTTAAACTCCTTCTGGGCTTCAATAGTTGAGGGAGAAAAAAGGCTAACAACTAAGATTACAAAAAAGGTGGGAAGAAAATCTTTTAAAAAACAAACTCGTTTCATTAAGGCGTCAGGGTCAAGGATAAGATTATCCCTTCTGTAATTCTCTTTTGGTAAATAGCTTGTCGGGAAGCTCGACATCGAATTTGATCTCCTCCAATTCCATAATCGTCTGGTGGTTCTTAACTATGTTTTCCATTCTTGAGCGAACAATGGTCCATAGATTTTCAATCTTCTCCACCTTCTCGACAAAAAGCTGTTTGAGTAACCTTCCTTCTTTATCATAAAAATCAGTTTTTTGGGTAATGAAAATATCCTTTCTGATCCAGGAGGCCGTCCGGGAGTACTGGGCCTCATCCAGATCCTTAGGGATACTTTCCACCACATAGCAATCTTTGTCCCCTACTATCTCGGTGCGCAGTAACTTATGGGTATCCTCCTCAATATCTCTTTGCTTAAGGTCATAATTAGAAAAATCTGATCCCATAAAGCTCTTTTTGCCCTCCCTTGATTTAAGTCGGCGGAGCTTTTTCGAGGCCGGGAAGTAAAGATAAAGCTCGTCATCTGCATCAGGGGATTGAGTAATTAAATATCCGGTTCCTTTTATATCGGGGGGAGAAATAAAGCGGATCAGAACTTTTGTATCTTTGCAGATGCTCTTTCTCTTAATGGTGAAGTGTCTCACTCGCTTCCCTCCCCTCTTATCAATCAGGGTCATCCTGATCCTGGCCTCAGATTTTTCGGAAAACTCCTGCTTCCGGGCCCTTTTAATTATCTCTTCCCCTGACAGTTCTACTGCCCAGCTTGGGGCCAAAGCGCCAGAAAGCCATCCGAGCGAGGCTAAAGTAAAAACTACTGCTTTTTGTCGAGTAGGCATCTTCAACAACCTCCTAATAATCCCCCCTAACCCCCCTTTTTCAAAGGGGGGATCTCATAATCCCCCCTAACCCCCCCCGATGGCCATCGGGGGGGAATGGGGGGATTTCATCTCCATCTCCTTAAAGAAAAATTACACATTTGGATAAAGCAAAAACTATACCCATTTTATCCCCCTGCCCCCAATAATTTAACATTAACCGAATTTTTCATAGATTACTATTCATTGGAATATTGTCAATAGAAAATTGACTGCTCGGGGAGGGTGTGCTAATTTGAGATAAAGTGAATTTAAAGGTAATTGTAGTCGGAAGGGTAAGGCAGGGCTACCTGCGGACAGCTCTCGGGGAGTTTACCCAGAGAATAAATAAATACTCTTCCCTGGAGATTATTGAGATCAAAGAGGAAAGGATTGCCTCCAGAGCTGATTCCGAAAGGATTAAAGAAGAGGAGGCTGAGAGAATCATCAGTAAATTAGACTCTCACAGTTACAAGATTGCCCTGGATGAGCAGGGAAAGGAGCTGAGTTCCCTGAAATTTGCCCGCCTTTTTGAAGAGGTTTCCCGGAAAGGTTACCGGCAGATGAGCTTCATCATCGGAGGAGCCCTGGGCCTTTCTTCCCGGATCAAAGAGCAGGCAGATTTAATCCTGACCCTATCAAGAATGACCTTTACCCATGAAATGATAAGGCTTTTTCTCCTGGAGCAGATCTATCGGGCCTTTACCATAATCCGGGGAGAGCCCTATCATAACCGCTGAGGCCGAGGCGGTTTATATGAGAAGAAGCATAGTCCTTATAATTAGAGATGGTTGGGGGATAAATCCTGATTCCGATTATAATGCGGTGGCAAATGCTAATACCCCAAACATGGATTCACTCCTAAATAAATACCCTAATACCGCCTTAGAAGCCGCCGGTAGTGATGTCGGCCTGCCAGATGGCTACCAGGGCTCTTCCGAGGTTGGCCATCTCAATATTGGGGCGGGAAGGATTGTGGAGCAGGAACTGAAAAGAATAAATGACTCAATCGAGGAGGGCTCTTTCTTCAAGAATCCCAATCTCCAGAGAGCTATTCGTAACGGTAAAGAAAATAACTCATCTTTGCATATTATGGGTCTGGTTCAGGATGAGGGGGTCCATGCCCACCAGGACCATCTGTTTGCTATTATGAAATATGCAAAGCAGGAAGGCCTTGAGAGCCTATTCATCCACTTTTTCTCTGACGGAAGAGACACACCGCCCAGAAGTGCACTGGGATTTGTCCAAATATTAGAAGAAAAAATAAAAGAGTATCAAATAGGAGAGATTGCAACCTTAATGGGGCGATATTATGCTATGGATCGGGGAGAAAATTGGCACCTGACAACCAGGGCTTATGATGCATTGACCAAAGTAGATGGGGTTAGAGTGAAGAGCGCTGAGCAGGCAATAACAAGGTCATATAATAATGATAAAACACCCGATGGAGTAGAGATGTTCGATGAATATATAGCTCCATCAATTATCGGTAACTTTTCCGGGATAAAGGATGGGGACTCGGTTATCTTTTTCAATTATAGACAGGATCGGGCAATTCAACTGACCAAGGCTTTTGTGGAGGAGAGCTACCCTGGGGAGAGGTGGAAAAAATTGAATATCGTCTATTGTGGTCTTACCAGATACTATGATACTTTCCCTTTCAATGTCCTGGGAGCAATTGATCAGACCGGGGAGATGAACAATCTTCTGGGACAGGTCATAAGTGAAAATGGACTGCGTCAGCTCAGGATCTCGGAAACTCAGAAGTTTAGACATGTAACCTCATTTTTTAATGGAAAGCTTATTGAGCCATTTCCGAAGGAAGAGCGAATTGAGATTAAAAGTATATATGATCCGGCGACATTTGCTGAACATCCGGAGATGAATGCGCGTGAGGTTACTGAGGCGGTAATTAGAGAAATGGATGCTAACCGATTTGATGTAATTGTTTTGAACTTTGCCAATTGCGATATGGTTGGCCATACCGGAGACTACCAGGCTGCCTTGAAAGCAGTAAAAATTGTGGATGAATGTGTGGGTAGAGTGGTTGAGGCAACCTTAGCACGAAATGGGATAGCTTTAGTTACCGCTGATCACGGGAATGCTGAGGAAATGGTGGACTACCAGACCGGACTACCGAAGACTGCCCATACCAAGAATCCAGTAGAATTCATCTACGTTGCTGACGACTATAAAAAGATAAGGCTTAAAGATAAAGGAATATTAGCAGATATCGCCCCGACAATTCTGCATCTATTAGGAATAGATCAACCCAAGGATATGACTGCCGAGGATTTAATCACTCGATAAGATAAAGACAAATAATATGCAATACTGATATAGAACGGCAAAATAATTTTCATAGATAAAAGGAAATAAATTCTAAGCACTAAATCCTAATTTCTAAACAATTTCAAATGATCAAAATCCAAAATTCAAAACCCTCCTTTCGACAGGCCCTTCGACTTCGCTCAGGACAGGCTTATCGAAAGGCTCAGGACAAGGTTTTGAACATTTGGTATTCAAATTTTGAATTTGTTTAGGGTTTAGGATTTGAGATTTAGGA
Organism: Deltaproteobacteria bacterium; assembly: GCA_030616835.1. Lineage (GTDB taxonomy): Bacteria > Desulfobacterota. The sequence continues at coordinate 4,247 of JAUWWP010000025.1, forward strand.
TTTCATAAGGATAATTATGAATGAAATATTATCCGCGGATATTTACGACGCCTTACTTACTTAAAATATCTATTGTCCTGATAGCCGCTCTGGTCAGCTTGCCTCTTCCTGCGGAGGAGGATCCCTACCTTAAGGCCAGACAGAGGATGGTGGAGAGGGACTTAAAAGGCAGAGACATCACCGACAAAAAGGTTCTGGAAGTAATGGGTAAGGTCCCCCGGCATCTTTTCGTAAAAAAGAGATTGAGGGACGAGGCCTATGCCGATCATCCTCTTCCCATCGATGAGGGACAGACAATCTCTCAGCCCTATATAGTAGCCCTGATGACCCAGATACTCCAGGTAAAGCCAGGAGATAGGGTACTGGAGATCGGCACCGGTTCCGGTTATCAGGCGGCAGTTCTGGCAGAGTTTACTGATAAGGTCTATTCTATCGAGATCAGGGAAAAGCTGGCAAAAAGGGCGGAAGAAACCCTGAAAAAGCTGGGTTATCAGAAGACTAAGGTAAAATACGCTGACGGCTACTTCGGCTGGAAGCAGTATGCTCCCTTTGATGCCATTATCATCACCTGTGCTGCCAATCACATCCCCCCTCCTCTGATCGAGCAGCTAAATGAGGGCGGCAAGCTCCTGCTTCCCTTAGGAAGTACCACCTACTGGCAGACACTAACCCTCGTTACCAAGAAAAAGGATGACTTAATAGTAAAGCAGATTACCGATGTCCGCTTTGTTCCCATGACTGGTGAGGCCCAGCAAAAGAGGGGGGCTTCCTTCTTAGATCGACTCTTTAGGTCCCAGTAGCTTATTTCTCCAATTCCACGATTTTCGGTTTGAAACCGCTATTTCTTAAAGTATTAGCTATCCTATCTGCCTCTTTCTTTGTGGAAAACTTCCCGGCCCGGCAGAGATAAACCAGTTGGGTGGAACTTTTGGGGGTGATAGTCGCCGGGTAACCAGTATCAATGATCCTTCGTTTGACTTTCTCAGCCTTCTTTCGGGTGGAGAAGCTTCCTGCGGAAATGGAGTACTTACCATCCTTTTGCTTGATTATCTTGTTTTTAATTTCGAAAATCTTTAGCTTCATCGAGACAGAATTAGCTATCCCTAAAATGTACTTTTGGTCAAGGTAAACATTATATAATTTCTTTTTAGTCTTCTTCCATTGCTTAACCGTATAGGGTTCAATCCCCAGCTTTTTTAAGCTTGCCGTTGCCTTCGCCAGCTTAGCCTTATCCGTATAGGCACCCACTTGAACAGTGTACCTGGGCACCTCCTTCTTAGCTACTTTGGCAGTGGGTTTTTTTGGGGGGGGAGGAGGGGGAACTTTCACAGGCGTTTTTACTTCCTTTTTCTCAGGGGCTTCAGGAGCTTCTTCCTTTTTCTCCTCCTCCTTTTTTCCCTCTCGAGGTTCTGCTTCCGCTTTTTCAATAGCTTTCTCGCTTATTAGCGGCGGCACACTGACTACCGGGACTGGTTTGGGAGTAGGGCTGGAAGGTGGGTGAGCCGGGGAAGGAATATTCCTAAAGAAATAAAAAGCAGCAAGCGAAAAGACCAGTAAGGCTGCCACTCCCCCAATAATACCCAGTTGGAAAGGACTTCTTTTAACTCTCTCCTTTACTTCCTGCTTCTCCGCCGGGGGTATTACTTCCGGGAAGAGTCCATTTTCTTCCGGAGCCTCTTTCTCTAAACGCTCTTTTTCCTCCTTGAGCAGGCTTATCTCTTTTTCTAAATCCTCTTCTAATGCCTCTTCTTTTTTCTTGCTCGGTGCCGACTGTGCTTGCAATTCTTCGGCTTTGCGTACCAGTTCTGATTCCAACTCCTTAGAGACTTCCGTAACTTCTTTCTCCTGCTCCATCATCCTTTTCTGGAGATCTTCTATTTCCCTTTGCAATGCCTCATTTTTGGAGACAAGGCTCGCTTTTTCTTCCTGCTCCCTTTTTAGATCCTCACTAAGAGTGCTCTTCTCCTCCATTGTTGTTTGATCCTGCTGCCTCAATTCGCCCATTTCCGTAAGAGCCTGCTCTAATCTCTTTCTATTACTCTCCTCTGATTGGTTAGCTTTTTGCATATCCACTTCCAGCCCAGAAATATTCCTTTCCAGCCGCTCCTTCTCTTCGTTTAGCTGACCGATCTCCTTTAATAGCTTTGTTTCCAACTGCACCTTCTCATGCTGAAAGCTCTCTCTTTCAGCCGCCAGCTCTCTGCTCAGCCTTTCCTCGGAATCGGTCTTCTTTTTCAGTTCTCTTCTAAGCTTTTCCACAACCATTCTGTTTTTGTGCTTGACCTTATCAAAGATTTCCTGAATAGTTGCTAGGTCTTTGCCCTCCGAGACCACTCTTTGCTCAAAAGGAATCTTCCCTTCCTCTCTGAGCCCCTTCTCCTCCATCGGCGCAAGATCAATTAGGGTTTCGACCTTTCGCAGGAGATCCTCCTGGTTAAAAGGCTTAAGCAGGTATTCATCAGCCCTGATCCTGAGCTTCCGGTGATTTTCAAAATCCTCGGGTTTAGCCTTAGAAGAGATTAAGATTAAGGGTATCCCTTTAGTTTCTTCAGTTTCTTTAATTCTTCTACACACGATATACCCATTCACCTTGGGTAACTCTACTGCCAGAATAATTAGATCAGGGAGTTCCTGCTTCACTAATTGGGGAGCTTCTGCTTCCTCCTTTACTACCAGGTTCTTAAACCCAAATCCGGCTAAAACTCCGCTGATTAATCTGAGATAAGACTTATCGTTCTCAACTATCAATGCCTTTCGGGAGGTCATTTTCCTTACCCCTTTTTAAATAAGGCTTCTGCCCTTACTCTGCCGATATCTGCTTCCGGAGTTTCCTTGACTTTATCGGTAAAGGAGAAATAATCACAAAAATTACTCCTTTCCCTATCCGAGACCCACTCACTGTTAGGCTCTTTACATTGATTGTGGGCACTTTCATCGTAAAATTTGCAATTACGACAGCAGTGCAGATCCGCGCCGCAGAAAGGGCAGGTATCTTTCCGGCCAGCCCTTCCCGAGAACTCTATTTCCTTCTGGCAGTGATAACAAATAGACATTTTTAAGCAATATAATAATAATATAAATTGAAGTAATTTGTCAATACCGCTGACTTGGGAATATGAGTCTCGGTTTGTAGTATCTTTGGTTCTATGGTATATTTTTATCATGAATAAAGAAAAGCACCTTCTTGATCCATTGGTCTTAGCTAAGATCTCCAGTCTTATTCTGCGGGCCCGTTTCGTTGTTGAAGGAGTTTTAACCGGGCTGCATAGGAGTCCCCACCACGGCCAAAGCATTGAGTTCGCTGAACATAAGGAGTATTCCCCGGGGGATGACCTTCGCCACATTGACTGGAAGGTCTACGGAAAGTCCGATAAATACTATGTGAAGCAGTTCGAGGAGGAAACCAATCTTAAAGGATACATTCTTCTGGATGCAAGCGGATCGATGGGTTATCGTTCAAATAAGATAAGTAAGCTCGACTACGGGATTACCTTAGCTGCCTCCCTTGCCTACCTAATGCTGAAGCAGTTAGATGCAGTAGGGCTTTTAACCTTCAATGAGCGAGAAGGCAGTTATATTCCCCCTCGGGCCCGCTCTTCCCATCTTCAGGCAATCCTCCAGGTATTGGAGGGATTGGAGCCGGGGAGCCGAACCGATCTGGCTAAGGTTTTGAATAACCTGGCGGAAAAGGTCCGACGCCGGGCTTTGGTCATTTTGATCTCCGATCTGTTCGATGAAGCCGACCGGGTTCTTGACGCATTGAAGCAGTTTCGTCACCGGAAGAACGAGATCATTATCTTCCACATCCTCGACCCCGATGAAATCGAATTTCCCTTCAAGGATCTGACGGTCTTTCTGGGAATGGAGGGGGAGGGACAGATCCTTGCTGATCCCCGGGGGATGAAAGTCACCTATCAAAGAGAAATCAGAAGTTTTATCGAGAAGTACCGTCAGGTTTGCCTGGGGAATGGAATTGATTATTGCCTGATTAAGACCTCCACCCCTTTAGATCAGGCTTTGACTGAATATCTTGCCAAGAGAGAAAGGTTTTTCCATTGAACCTTACCTTCTTAAACTCTGTCTATCTGTTCGGACTGTTCGCTGCTGCTATCCCGATAATCATTCACGTACTCAGCAGGAAAAGGGCGGTGACTTATCGGTTCGCCGCCATTGATTTCATTATCCGATCCCATCGCATGGTAGCCCGAAGGCTTAAGCTTAAGCAGTTGATCCTGATGATCCTGCGCACCCTGATGATCATCCTGATTGCCTTGAGCCTGTCCCGGCCTCTGCTAAAACGTTCGCTGGGGGTAGCATTTAGTCAGCCTAATCCATCCAGCAGTGTTATTATTATTGATAATTCCTTCAGCATGGGTTATCTGCTTAACGGTGAAAGCCTTTTTGCCAGGGCAAAAAGAGCGGCCAGGAGGATAGTAGATTCGCTTAAGGAAGAGGATAATGCCTCAATTATCCTCTGCAACTCCTCCCCCCAAGTACTCCTCCCTGATCTGACCTTCAATAAATCAGCTTTGGAAAAGGCAATTGCTGAAGCTCAGCTCTCCTTTGCTGCCACCGACATCGCCACCTGCCTAAGCCAGGCCCGGCAGATTTTAAGCAGCTCCCCCTTAGCAGACAGGTATCTTTATGTTTTGACTGATCTGACCAAGAATGGATGGAGGGCCGAGAGCTTTTTTAGGCTCCAGGGGGAAAAGACCGAAAAGATCTACTTTAAGATCCTTGATATATCGCAGGGGCAGAAATTGCCCAATCAGGCTATTACCGGCATCAGGGTAGCTCCGGTTTTCCGGGAGGGAAGGAGGGAATATTCCTTTAAAATCGAGGTTGAAAACCTCACCCCTGAGCCCTCGGGGGATCTGCTTTGCCAGCTTTACTTAGGAGATCAAGAGGTCAGTCGAGGATTTTTGCAGATCCCGGCCTGGGGGGAAGCGGTCAAGAAATTCTCCTGCCAACCAGGACAAGGAGAGACAATTTTTGGTAGGGTAGATATCGCTCCGGATAAACTTACCCAGGACAATATCCGATATTTCAAGTTCCATACCGGCAGGGAGATTCAGGCTCTGGTGGTGGACGGTGATCCCAAGACCAGGATCTATCAGAGTGAGAGCTTCTATCTGGAGAAGGCACTCAATCCTCAAAAGAATTCCCGCTCCCTTATCCTGCCTACTATCTCCACCTTGGAAGAGCTTTCCTCTTATCGCTTCGCCGATTTCGATCTGGTGATCCTAAGCAATGTTGAGCAGTTGAGTTCAGAGCTAATAGATGAGCTTAAAAGATTCGTCGGGAATGGAGGAGGGCTCTTCATTACCTTGGGGGACCGGGTAAACCCTGATCGGTATAACCAGAGCTTTGGAGATCTTCTTCCCCGGCCCCTCCGGGGGATTAGGAAAGTTTCTCTCCCCGGGGAAGGGGGGCGAAGACTAAAAGAGGGAGGCCTTGAACATCCTATTTTCCAGATCTTTCGATCTCCGGGGGGAGGAAGGCTCGGCTCGGCAAATTTCTTTAAGATTTACCTGGTCGAACCCAGTCCGGAGGCGGTAGGAGATATTATCCTGCGGTATGATAATGATGCTCCGGCACTTCTGGAGAGGAAATGGGGGAAAGGAAGGGTTATCGTCTTTACCTCCACTATCGATCGGGACTGGAACGATCTGCCAATCAGAACCACTTACCTTCCATTAATTCACCAGATCTCCCAGTATCTTGCCCGAAGTCTAACCGGGGAGGAAGGAGAGGAAATATTGGTTGGTCAACCTAAGAGCTTGACCTGGGAGGAAAAGGAGGAAGTGATCAGGGTCATTGATCCTCAAGGGAAGGTGACAACGCTACCAGGGAGGGTCAAGGAAGGCAGAAGGGAAGCGGTCTACTTGGAGACCAGAATTCCAGGCTTCTATAATGTCCTTGGCCAGAGGGAGGATGGGGGTAAGCTTACCGCGGCAGCCTTTACCGTTAATATTGAGCTTGCGGAGTCGAATTTAGCCAAGATAAACCACGAGGAGCTCTCCCAGCTTCTGGGGGAAGAGGCAGTAGAAATTGTCCGGGGGGATTACCGAGTAAGCCGGGGGGCAGGTAGCGGTGAGCGGGCGTATAAGCTCTGGGGGACTTTGCTTTTCGGTTTGCTGATCCTGGCTGCTATCGAGGGGTTAGTTATAAGAAAGGGTTAACTGAGAGAGGATTCAAGGGGTTAAGGATTCCAATATAATGTCAAAGCCCAAACAAAATAAATCCTAAGCACGAAGCACTAAATCCTAAATAATATTAAATGACCAAAATACAAAACATTTCCTTCGACCACGCCTCAGGAAGGGCTCAGGACAAGGTTTTGAACATTTAATATTCAAATTTTGAATTTGTTTAGGGTTTAGGATTTGGGATTTAGGATTTATCAGATGACATTTGGATTTTGAAAACTGAACTTTTCCCTGCTGAATCCTCGAATCCTTTTCTATAGATGTTCACGTGTAATCTGGAATGAAAGCAAAGAAAATAGAAAGAAGGCAATTTCTCCGCCAGGCATTGCGGGTAGGGAAGGCTCTGGCTTACGCCTCCCTGCTTGAGCTTTTGCCCCGAGAACTAAAGGCGATGGGAGTGCCCTCTAAATTTGAGTGGACCCAGCTCATCTACCGAGGACAGTGGAATCCCCGTCCAAGTGCCAGTAAAAGGCTGATGTGGGAGCTGATGAAAAGAACCAGTGTAGAGGCTAAATTGGAACCAGCAAGTATCCGCCTGACCGATAAGGCCCTGTTCTATCATCCCTTCCTCTGTCTTGCTGGTGCCCAGGAGTTCCCACCATTTAGCGAAGAGGAGAGCCGGATTCTCCGAAGATATCTCAGGCTGGGAGGGCTTATGCTAATTGATGATTGTCAGGCAGCAGGGAACTCGGGTTTTGCTCAAAGCGTGCAGCGGGAGATCGCTCGTCTATTTCCCCGGAAGTCCTGGGAGAGATTAAAGCAGGATCATACAGTACTCCGCTCCTTTTATTTGCTGGATCGGGCAGCCGGTAGAGTTCTGGTCAGCCCTTACCTGGAAGGGATAAATATTGAGGATCGAACACCGATCATATACTCTCGTAATGATCTAAGCGGGGCCTGGGCCCGGGACGATTTCGGTAATTGGGAATATGAGGTGATCCCCGGGGGACAGACCCAGAGGGAGATGGCTTTTCGGCTGGGGATCAATATTATTATGTATGCTCTGGCGGTTAATTATAAGAGGGATCAAATCCACCAGCCTTTCATCTTACAGCGAAGGCGCTGATTAAAGGCTTTTCACGGAATATAGTGTGACTACGAAGGCTGAATGTCAGATATCAAAACCCCAAATAAATCCTAAGCACTAAGCACCAAATCCTAAATAATTTCAAATGATCAAAGCCCAAAACTCAAAACATTCCCCCCTCACCCTATCCCTCTCCCCGTTAGGGAGAGGGAACTTATTACTGGTTATGCTTCCTCTCCCCCCTGGGGAGAGGATGGAGGTGAGGGGTTCTTTGTTTTAAACATTTGATATTGGAATTTTGAATTTGTTTAGGGTTTAGGATTTGGGATTTAGAATTTGTCAGTTGGCGTTTGGATTTATCTGCGTTGATGGAATTTTTCAATCTCTTCGGCATAGACACTGCCGGGTTTAACCGGTGGCAGCTTACTTTTTTGGGTTCTCTGAGCCTCTGGGTATGCCTGGTATTGGTTGTTCTCGGCGCTTCCTATTTGCTCCACTCCTGGCGAGGATTGAAGCCGATAGAGTCTCGAAGGAGAGGGCGCTTTCTTTTAGCCAGCCGGGTCCTATTCTTATTCCTGTTGATCTTGATAATCTTTCAGCCGGCCCTTGAGTTTCAGAAGGCCTCAAGGATAAAAAATAAGGTGGCAATTCTCATCGATACCTCAGGGAGTATGGGGCTGAGGGAGGCGGGCTCAGCGCGGATTGTCCGGGTAAAGGAGTTTTTTCAGAAAAACCAGGGATATTTTGATCGGCTGGAGAAGGATTTCGACCTTGATTTCTTCGGCTTTTCCCTGGACCTTCAGCCCACCCGTCGGGAGCTGATTAAGGAGCTTGAGGCAGTAGGCAGGGGAACAGATCTCGGGAAGGCCCTCCAGGGGTTAAAGATTAAATACGAAGACAAGCTTCTGAGTGGGGCATTGCTCTTCTCCGATGGAGCTGATCAGGGAGAGCTCAAGGTCCTGACGGATGAGGGCAGGTCAACAGTGGATTTCCCCGCACCCATTTATGCCTTTGGAGTGGGGGAGCCTGAGGGATTTAAGGACATTGCGCTGCGGGAGGTCCTTTATGATGATTTCGGTTTTATCAAAACCCCTCTGGAGGTTGAGGTTAAGCTGAGCTCAATCGGTTATCATTCGAAAAATATTCCCATTACCCTGAAGAGGGAAGGTAGGGTTATCCTCTCCCAGGTTCTGGAGGTAAAAGAGGGACAGAGGGACTATAGCCTGAAATTTAAGTTTGTCCCGGAAGAGCTGGGAAAACTTATTTACCGCGTCTCTGCCCCGGTTTATTCGGGGGAGGCCATCACTACCAATAATGAGAAAACTTTTATCCTTAAGGTGATCAGGGATAAGATCCGGGTACTGCACATCGCCGGCCACCCTTCCTGGGATGTTCGATTTGTTCGCCGAATGCTGAAAAGCGATCCCAACATCGATCTTATCTCCTTCTTTATTCTCCGGACCCCGGCCGATCTGGTATCGGTCCCCCAGCGGGAGCTGAGCCTCATCCCATTTCCCACTCACGAGCTTTTCACCAAGGAACTGAAGAGCTTTGATCTTTTGATCTTTCAGAACTTCGGGTACCGTCCATATGTAAATTTTAGATATTTAAGGAATATCCAGAGCTTTGTGGTAAATCAGGGAGGAGCCTTTATGATGATCGGTGGGGAGAGTTCCTTCTCCTCCGGAGGGTATGATAACACCCCGATTGAGGAGATCCTCCCAGTGGATCTTCCCGGGGGAAGAGAATTGGTCAGCGAGCACGCCTTTTTAATGAAGCTAACCCCGGAGGGACTGACCCATCCAATCACCAGCCTTGATTTCGACCCCAGGAAGAACCGGGCCATCTGGGAGGAACTGCCCCGGCTGAGCGGCTGGAATGTTGTGCTTCGGGTCAAGCCCGGAGCCACTGTCCTGGGGGAGCATCCCTTTGAACGGGCTAGCAGAGAGAACCTTCCTATCCTGGCCGTGCAGGATGTAGGTAAAGGACGAACCCTTGCTCTGGCAACCGACTCTTCCTGGCACTGGAATTTCATCAACGTAGGCAAAGGAGGGAGTAATCGGCACTATCTTAGGTTCTGGGCCAATGCCATCCGCTGGCTTATCCGGGACCCGGAGCTTAAGCTAATTGAGGTAAGCACCGAGAAGGCTAAGTATGCTCAGGGGGAGGAAGTTAAGGGAAAGGTGAGAGTTTTAGGTAAAGATTATCGCCCGGCAGGGAATGTTCTTCTTAAAGTGGAGGTAGAGACTCCCTCCTCGGGGAAGATTCACCTGGATGAGATTCGGGAAGGAGAGAAGGGAGAATATCTTTTCACCCTTTCCCCCGAGGAGGAGGGCTTTTATCGGATCAGAGCCGAGGCCAGGAAGGGAGATGAGTATTTAGGGGAGGATGAGACCATCTTTTCGCGGGAGACCGCTAACCCTGAGCTGGAAGATGTTCTGATGAGGGAGGAGCTGCTTAAGGCAATTGCCAAAGATAGCGGAGGAAAATACTTTCCCCTGTCGAGCGAGGATTTTGACCACCAGATTAAACTAAAGCGTCCCAAGGTATTTAAGGTAACGGAGAGGCGTCACCTCCATCTCTGGGACCGAGCCCCGGTTTTCTTCCTTATTGTTGTCTCCCTATGCCTGGAGTGGTGGTTTCGCCGAAGGTGGGGTTTAAGTTAGCCTTCTTATTTATTTCAGGGAATAGCAGGGAGTAGCAAGGAATAGCAGGGAATGGCAGGGGGTAGTAGGTAAGATAATGTCAAAGCTCAAAGTTCAAACAAAACCCAAAGTTCAAATGTAATTGGTTTGGTATTTGGACTTTGAACTTCATTTGGCAATTGAGCTTTGGAACATGTCCAGCCGTAGCTATCAGCGTAGGTGGATTTGGATTTTGGTGGAATAGCAATTTATATAGTAGGGGCCGACCTTCGTGTCGGCCCAGATCCACCAGACGCTGTAGGGGCTTGATTCATCAAGCCCGCCACCCTAAAATCTCCCCTCCCTTGCCTGCCCTGCCTGCCCTGAGGAGGACTTTAACCACGAATTACATGAATTACACGAAAAAAACCGCATATAGGCGAGGGGAATTGGGAATTTAAAAGGATAGGCGGGGCTTTCGAGCCCCGCAATGTAGGGGCTTGATTGTAGGGGTCGGATTTATCCGACCCGCTTCTCTTAGGTAATTTCCCTCAGGGTTTGATGACCTTATCCTGAGCCCCGCCTCTGGCGGGGTCGAAGGAGTGAGGGCCTGTCCTCCGTAGCCCCTTGGCCTTCGTAGTCCGCCTCAGGCGGACGAAGTAGGCTGGCGAAGGAGGAGGATAATTTGCACTTTTGATTTTGTTTTGAGTTTGGGATTTGGGTCATTTGAAATTATTTAGGATTTAGAGTTTAGTGCTTAGGGTTTTGTTTGAAATTGGGGCTTTGTCATTTGGATTTTTTATAGATACAAGGATGTAAAGATTAAGTTTATTGACGATTAACCCACTATTTCCCCTATTTAGCTATTTGGGCTTAGGATTTTGACATTGATTTGGCATTTGAGCTTTGTAATTTGGATTTTTGTGGGATAAATTATTGATTTAGCCCACAAAGAGAGATACGATAAAGCAAGCTGGGGAAGGGTTAGAAAAACCACATTTTGATTTCCGTAATTCACTATTCTAGACGCGATCCTATTTATGCCTAATGAAGGAGAGATTACTATGCAAGGCACTGAGGTTATACCGCAGCAACTTATAGAAAGTAAAATACTTTTTATCAGAAGTAAGAAAGTAAGGCTGGACAAAGACTTAGCCGTTCTTTATGAGGTAGAAACTAAAATGTTCAACCGTGCCGTTAAAAGAAATATAGAACGATTTCCTGATGACTTCATGTTCCAATTATCAAAGGAAGAATATGATGAACTTTTAAGGTGCCAATTTGGCACCTTAAAAAGAGGGCAACATAGCAAATATCTCCCTTATACCTTTACCGAGAATGGAGTAGCAATGCTTTCCAGTGTTCTTAATAGCAAAAGGGCTATACAGGTTAATATACAGATAATGAGAACATTTACCAAAATTCGGGGAATGCTTGCTACCCATAAAGAATTGAAGCAAAAAATTGAAGAAATGGAGAAGAAATACGACTATCATTTTAAGATTGTTTTTGACACTATAAAACAGTTAATTGAACCCCCGCAGAAATACAAGAAAAGAATTGGCTTTTTACAGGAGAGAGAGGAATAAGAGAAAAGGGGTCAGAGTCATTTTTTACTAAGTTGTTTTAG
>JAUWWP010000122.1 GCA_030616835.1 Deltaproteobacteria bacterium
CTTTCCAGCCCCGCTAAGGCGATCCGTATAAAGACTAAATCCCGGGGCTCGAAAGCCCCGGCTATCCTTTTTTAGCCGTTTTCTCCTCCCATCTTTTTGTCAAAAGTTTGATGGAAGGATTATATATTAATATCAATTATTTGGATAGTAAATCAGATCCAGTTAAGTTCACACTACCGCAATTTACAATTTGCATTTTTCGTAGGGGGTGATTTAAGTTGACAAAATCTGAGCTCATCAAAAAGGTTTCCAGTAAACTTCCTTATCTTGCCAAGAAGGATGTGCAGACAATTGTCAACACTATCTTCCAGAGCATGAGCAATACCTTAAGCCGGGGCGAGGGGATCGAGATCCGTGGCTTCGGTAGCTTTCGGGTAAAGGTTCGCCGAGCAAAAAATGGAAGAAACCCTAAGACCGGAGAGACAGTTCGGGTTCCGAGAAAGAAGATTCCTTTTTTTAAGGTAGGGAAGGAACTGCGAGAACGGGTGAATCGCTGAGCTTACCCCGTTAGAAAGCCCCGCGGCTTGCCACGGGGATGGACCGTTTTTAGATTCTTTAGCAAACAGGGGGTCTAAAGCCTTGGGTGAGTTTCTAACGGGGCTTACCGAAGAGGGGAAAGGGGACTGAGGCTGATGGAATTGCTCTGGGCACCCTGGAGGGTTGAATATATCCTGGGGGAGAAGTCAGAGGGCTGTTTGTTCTGTAAAAAGACTGAGGAGAAGTGGGATAGGGATAACTTAATCCTTCATCGGGCAGAGCGAACCCTGGTAATGATGAACCGGTACCCTTATAACAACGGCCACCTTCTGGTCTCTCCCTACAAACATAGCCGGGATCTGGAGGGTCTGGATGATGAAGAAATTAAAGACCTGCTGTTAATTGTATCACGATCTACCACCCTCCTAAAGAAAGCACTCAATCCGGATGGATTTAACGTCGGGATGAACCTGGGAAGGATCTCCGGGGCCGGGATTGAGGAGCACCTTCACTTTCATATAGTCCCCCGCTGGAGCGGGGATACTAATTTTATGCCGGTGCTGGCAGAGGCCCGGGTGATCCCTGAGCATTTAGAGGAAACCTATCAGAAGTTATCTAAATTGTTTGTGAATTTTTAAGGAGAGGATTATGAAGATTTTAAAAGGAATGGTTTATGCCTTAATTGTTGTCCTGGCATTTGTATTTTTTATGGAGAATTACCCAACCCTATCTACTCCCATTTCCATCCGATATAACCTCTATTTTTTTCAGGTAGAATCAATACCCTTCCCGGTCTGGTCAATCATTTTGCTCTCATTTCTCCTTGGGGTGGTGCTGGCCGGTTTCTTTGGTCTTTATGAAAGACATATGATAAAGCAGAGTGCCAAAAATAAGACCAGAGAGGTCACCCGGCTGGAGAAGGAAGTGAACTCACTTAGAAACCTGCCAATTACCGAGGAGAAGTTTTCGGAAGAGGAAGAGCAGGTCAGAGGCTGATCTAATGGATTTTTCTTCTGCTACCCCCTTATACCTTCCCCTTATTTTTGCACTGTTAGGCCTTTTCCTGGGATGGCTAATAAGCAGCCTATTTTTCCTACGCCGGGGAGGGACTACCCGGGAGAAGGAAGGCAAGGAAAAGAGGGCCTATCTTAAAGGGATTAACTACATTCTTTCCGATGACCCTGACCAGGCAATTAAAGAGTTTACTAAAGCAGTTCAGATTAATTCCGATACGGTGGAGACTTACCTTACCCTGGGAAACCTGTTTCGGAGCAAGGGGGAGGTAAGCCGGGCAATTCGTATTCATCAGAGCATCATTAGCCGTCCGGCAATGGATGAAAGGACAAGGCTCCAGGCCCTTTATGGGCTCGGCCTTGATTTTAAGAAGGCAGGATTTATCCAGAGGGCGATCTCTACCTTCCAAGAGGTTGCCCGCCACAACCCTATTTTTCTGGATGCCTATATTCAATTAGAGGATCTTTTTGAAAAGAGCAAAGAATGGGAGAAGGCCCTCGCTACCCAGCTTAAGATTAAGCGCTTGAAGGGAAGTAAGGATGGCAATATCCTGGCTCATCTGCAGACCGAGCTTGGTAAGGAGTGTTTTAGACAGGGTGAATATGTTAAGGCAGGAAAGATCTATAAGAAGGCATTATCGTTTGATGAGCACTGCGTTGATACCTACCTTCACCTGGGGGATCTATATTTTTCTCAGGATCACCTTCAGAAGGCGATTGATACCTGGAAGAAGGCAATAAAGGTCGAGCCCTCATTAGCCTATCTCACCTACCATCGTTTGGAGGAAGCCTACCTTAGAGTGGGGGAGCCCGATCTCCTGGAAGGCCTGCTTCGGGAGTGCATCAGCAGGAATTATCAGGATATTCAGGCCCATCTGGCCTTAGCCAAGCATCTTAGAAGGAAAGGTTCAATCGGTGAAGCTACCAGGGAGCTCGAAGCAGCCATTGAAATTGATCCTCAGTGTATTGAGGCGAGAAAGGAACTGGGGACAATCCTCCTGGAGCTGGGAAAGGAGGCAGAGGCCCTGAGAGAGTATCAAGGCTTGCTGGGGGCGATTACCCTTCCGGCAAAAAATTTCCAGTGCAGTAAGTGTGGCTATGAATCAGGGGAGATGCTCTGGAAATGCCCCCAGTGTTTAAGTTGGGATACCATCGGGCTCAAAAGCAACTCTGCCTAGAAATCTCCTCGCTCCTGCTATTAAAAGGCTCATCACGAAAAGTTTTAAATCATATCAGGAGGTATTTTCAATATGAATTGGGAGGAAGTTCGAACCTACTATCCCAATCAGTGGCTCTTGATTGAGGCCCTTGAAGCCCATTCTGAGGGGGGAGAACGTATTTTGGATAAGCTTGCTGTTGTTGATGTTTTTCCTAACTCCCAAGAGGCCATGGAGAGTTATGCTCGTCTTCATCATCAGGAACCCAGTCGTGAACTCTATGTTCTGCATACTAGTAGGAAGACACTTGATATTACTGAACGTAAATGGGTAGTCATTAGAGGCGTTAGATGAAAATTCATCTTCGAGAGGGCCTTCCTCTTACCTCTGTGACTCTGGTATATCAGGGAAAATTGCTTGAGCTCAAGAAGGTTCTCATTGATACCGGTTCAGCCGGGACTGTTTTCCCAGTTGACAAAGTAGTAATTATTGGAATTATACCTGAACCACAGGATCCAATTCGCCAGATTCGAGGTGTTGGGGGATTTGATTTTGTCTTCGTTCGGCGATTGGATCGCCTTTTAATGGGTGAGCTGAAAGCTAAGAATTTTGAGATTGAAATTGGGGCGATGAACTGCGGTTTTGACATCCAAGGGATAGTTGGAATGGATTTTCTCACACAAACCAAGGCTCTCATTGACCTTAGAAACAAGTTGGAAACAAGTGGTACGAACTACTTTCTCAGTTTAGTTAGAATAGCAAAAAGAACTGCCCCGGATGTGATGATAATATTGCCAAGTAGTCAATAGTCAGGGCTTAGCCCCAATTCCGTAAGAAGAATCTAATCACCTAAGTTATAGCTGGGCTCTTAACCCCTACATAAGCCCAAAAGACTTCATTATATCGGCTAGCTTGGTCTCTTTTTGGGCATAATCCCTAAGCACCCTAATCGTGAGATCTTCACGTTCCTCAAGTTCTTTAGCCTTTCTTGCTAACGGTGAGATGGCGGATCTCCTATCCCAGATCACAAAGCCAAAAAGGCCGAAAATCCCGACAATGATCACCCCGAAACCTCCCACGATAAGATTCTGAAGGCTATTGATCTGAGACTGAAGGCCATTGATCTGAGACTGAAGGCCATTGATCTGAGACTGAAGGCCCTTCTGGCCCTCCTCTAAGCGGGTAAGCCGCTCAATGATCTCCCGATCGGTGATCGTAAGGTTCCTTTCTACTGCCAAGGTCGGCGACACCGCGCCCAGGAGAAGAACCAACCCTACCCCAATAATCCATTTTTTCATTGTCTTCTTTCTTTTTATTAAATCCGCCTTAATATATTCTCAGTAGCCTTGCTATGCTCTCCTATTTTTTTACTCCTCTACCTTCTTAATCCTAATTATAGCTAAAGCAGATTAACGAGTCAAGCCTATTTGCCTAAGACAAAGAACTATTTCACAGTTACTGAACCAGATTCAAGCAGGTCAATAGAAAATGGCTCTCCGTCGGTGTCAAAGAGCTCCTCAATTGATATGTTCAGGGGGCTAATTCCTGAATTTTCTGCCTTAAAGCTGATCCTGGCTACTATTATTTCCCCGAGTGGCGAGGTCAAATTAGAGCTTTTGTTAATAGCGAAAAGTCTTCTGGTGCTCGAGTTGCCTCCGGGGATGGGTAGGTTGGCAGTTAGCCCCTGGAACTCCGGGACATCTCCACCTACTGCGCTAAGGTAGGAAATTACTGAGGGATCATAGGAAAGATATAGATTATACCCGCCTAATCCCCTTGCTTCTCCCTTATCATTGCAGTGTCTCGGGTCGACCCAGACCTCAATCGGCACCGTAAAAGTGGAACCTATTTCTACAGAGGTGGGTGGAGATCCAACCCTCACCTGAGCAAATGGATATGTATCTACAGGGCCAACTTCAGTCGGGGGCTCACTATCATTCTCGGTTCCATCGCCGCTGTCCGGAATATCGGTATCATCCTGAGAATCATCTCCATCCTCCTCTTTTCCACTTGGTGGAGGATAGATTTCACTCTTTTCATCCGGCATCCATCCTCTTGGAGTCTGGTCTTCATCTCCGGGCAATCCTGTTTTCATCCTTTGAGGAATCCCGGAGTATATATTAAGGTCCTCCGGCTGGTGAGTTTCGGAGGCCTGGGGAGAAATTTCTTCTCCTTCTTTCTCCGAAGAAATTTTCCTGCTATCTTCTTCGTCCTCAAGGAATTCAATGTCTAAATCTTTAATCTTTGCTTCTTTCTCAGTTCGCTCCTCTGTTTCTGGTTTCTTGGCCGGTGGAGAAGGTGATATTTCCTGCAGATCTTTTGGAGAGACTGATGCCTGCTTTTTAGCCAGTAAGTCCTGAAGTGCGGCTTTACACCCTTTAGTGCATCCTATTCCTGATAGAATAAATACGCAAAGCAGAGCCAGAAATATCTTATTTATCTTCCATCCTGCCATCGTTAACAATCCTCTTCCTAAAGGATATTATATTGCCTGGGAGTTTGTCAAATTTTTGCTTTACCTGAATAGATAAATTTGGTAGGGTAATAACAGTTATGGCCAATATTACCCCGGTAATCAAGCAGTATCTGGAGATTAAGGCTCAGCATCCCGATTCAATCCTCTTCTTCCGTCTGGGTGATTTCTACGAGATGTTCTTCGAGGATGCCCAGGTAGCCTCCAAGGCCCTGGAGATCACGCTGACTACGAGGGATAAGGGCAAGAAGGATGCGGTTCCCCTCTGCGGAGTGCCCTACCACAAGGCCTCTTACTATATCGGTAAATTGGTGGAGCAGGGTTTTAAGGTAGCGGTCTGCGATCAGATGGAAGAGATGCAGGATACCCAAGGGATAGTCAAAAGAGAGGTAACCCGGGTTGTTACCCCGGGCTTGATAGTGGATCCGGAGGTCCTGGAGGCTAAGGATAATAACTTTCTGCTGAGCCTATCTGGAGGGGAGAGGCGCTTTGGGGTAGCATACCTGGATCTATCCACCGGCGAGTTTAAGGTAACCGAGGTGGAGGAGCTGGATACCCTGAAGGATGAGCTGGAAAGGATCAGAGCAAAGGAGATCCTCCTGCCCAAGTCGCTGGAAGAGCAACCTTTTCTGAAAAAGATTGCACCCGGACTGGAGGGCTGCCGGATAAATTACTTGGAGGATTGGAAATTTGAATATCGAAACGGCTTTGAACTGCTTACCCGGCAGTTTAAGACCATCTCCCTCGATGGCTTTGGCTGCCAGGGTTTAAGAGAAGGGATTGAGGCAGCCGGGGCAATCCTGAGTTATCTGAAGACCAATCAGAAGGGAGATCTGAACCATATCAACCGGATCCTTCCTTATAAGTGCCACGATTACATGATCATCGATGAGGCTACCAAGCGGAATCTGGAGATCTTCCAGAGTCAGCATAGGGGGGAGGAAAGAGGCTCCCTCCTGGCCCTGCTCGACCAGGCGATGACCGCAATGGGCGGGAGGAGGCTTAGAAGCTGGCTTAATTATCCCCTCCGGGAGCTAAAAGAGATTCAGCTTCGCCTGAAAGTGGTAGAGGTGCTTAAAGGAGAAGGCCAGATCCGCCGGGACCTGCAGGAACTTCTGGGCAAGGTCTATGACCTGGAGAGGCTTAACTCCAGGGTAGTGGTAGGGAGTGCCAATGCCCGGGATTTAGTTGCCCTGAAAACCTCCTTACAAATGGTTCCGGGAATAAAGGCACTTCTTAGGGGTCTTGTCACTCCCTTTCTGGAGGGGAAAATAGAAGAGCTTGATGAGCTAACTGAGATAGTGGAGCTTCTGGAAGGGGCAATTGTAGAGGCTCCTCCGTTAACCCTGCGAGAAGGGGGGTTTATCAAGGAAGGCTACGATGCCCGGCTGGATGAGCTCAGGGCGATTCGCCGAGATGGAAAGGGCTGGATCGCTCGGCTGGAGAAGAAGGAGAGGGCAAGGACCGGGATCAGCACGCTTAAGGTAGGATTTAATAAGGTCTTCGGCTACTATCTGGAGGTTACCCGATCCAATCTACCCCGGGTTCCCCAGGACTATATCCGTAAGCAGACTCTGACCGGGGCGGAGCGCTTTGTTACCCCGGAGCTAAAGGAGTATGAGGCAAAGGTTCTGGAGGCAGAGGAGGAGATTGAGGAGCTTGAATATCAGATCTTCTGCCGTCTCCGCCAGGATGTTGCCAAAGAGGCCTCACGGATTCAGCAAACCGCCGATCTTCTGGCCCAGATTGATGTCCTCGCTGCTTTGGCCGAGGTTGCCAGCAGCAATAACTATGTCAGGCCGGAAGTGGAGGAGGGTGAGGAGGTCAGGATCGAGGAAGGTCGGCATCCAGTTCTGGAGAGGTTAAGGAAGCTGGAGAGATTCGTTCCCAACGATATTACTCTGAACTGCACCGACAGTAAGCTCTTGATAATTACCGGCCCCAATATGGCCGGCAAATCTACCATAATCAGACAGACTGCATTAATTGTTCTGATGGCTCAGATCGGCAGCTTCGTCCCGGCAAAAGCGGCAAAGATCGGCCTGGTTGACCGGATCTTCACCCGGGTGGGGGCCTCTGATGATCTGAGCCGGGGCCAGAGCACTTTTTTGGTAGAGATGAACGAGGCGGCTAATATCCTCCATCATGCTACCAGGAATAGCCTGATTATCCTGGATGAGATCGGTCGGGGAACCAGTACCTTCGATGGAATCAGCATCGCCTGGGCAGTGGCGGAATTCATTCATGATCGGATCGGGGCAAA
>JAUWWP010000523.1 GCA_030616835.1 Deltaproteobacteria bacterium
GGCCTGTCCTGAGCTTTGCCGAAGGGCCTGTCCTGAGCTTGTCGAAGGGCCTGTCCTGAGCTTGTCGAAGGGCCTGTCCTGATCCCCTCGGCCTCGCTCGGGATAAACTCCGCCGAAGGAAGTGAAGTCGAAAGGAGGATTTTATAGAGAATGGACAAAGACCTTGAAAGGCCACGAATGATATGTTATAACAATATTATAACAATGGAGGTGGCGCTATGATCAAGCAACTTCGCAAGGTAGGAAACAGTAATGCTTTAATTCTGGACCGTGCAATCATGGAGTTACTCGGTCTTGAAGAAGGGGGGGAAGTGCAGATTACGGTTCACAACGGCTCGCTCATCATAACTCCGACGAACCCAAAGCCGGTTGACCAGGAGCGCTTTGAGGAGTGCTTGAGCCGGGTAGCCTCTGAAAGGCGCGAACTTCTCAAGCGACTTGCGGAATGAGCGACATTCCAATTTTTCTAACTGTAGATCATGTGCTTGCCATACACCGGCGCATGATAGATGAGTTCGGCGGTGTCCCGGAAGTACGAGATTACGGACTGCTTGAGTCTGCTGTGGCCATGCCCGCGGCCCGGTTTGTCGGCGAGTTTCTCCACCACGGCGTGCCCGCGATGGCCGCATCTTACCTGTTCCATATTTGCAAGAACCACCCTTTTTTTGATGGAAACAAGCGGACCGCGGTGGCTGCGGCGGAAATCTTTGTGTTAATTAATGGCATGCGTCTTGTGGCCACAAACAAGGAGATCGAGCATCTTACTCTTGGCGTGGTGGAAGGCACTATTTCCAAGGACGAGACTATCGCCTTTTTTAGAAAAAAAGTCACTGAGATCGAAGAATAAGCCTATCCTATTGTGTCCTCTGGAAATCTCAAAAAGTAGCCTGTCCCCTTTTTTAGAGCATGGTGGCCATGCGGTTAAACTCTGACTTGATCGCGGCAGTCATTCGCTCGATCACCTCCCCGGCCGTTTCCACCGAGGTGATCATACCCCCGATCTGGCCGGCCATGGCCTGAGGATGCAACTCCTCTTTGAGCATGCGGGCGTTTGCCCGGCCTATGGGCACTACCCGGGTATCGGTGTCCTGGGCGCGGAGGATGGCCTCCTTGTGATCGTCTGAGGCGGTGCACTCCTTGGTGACCAGAAATCGCGTGCCCATCTGCACGCCCTGGGCCCCGAGCGCCAGAGCGGCCAGAAGCCCCCGGGCATCGGCAATGCCTCCGGCCGCTACTACCGGAATCTTGACCGCGTCCACCACCATCGGCACCAGCACCATGGTGGATACCCGATCGCGGGCGATCATGCCCCCGGACTCGCCGCCTTCGGCCACGATCACATCCACCCCCGCATCGGCTACCCGGCGCGCCATCTTCACTGATGGGATAACATGCATGACCGTAACGCCGTGCGCCTTAAGCTGGGGGAGCACCGGAAGCGGGTTGCCGGCCGCGGTGGCCACTACCTGCACTTCTTCCTCGAAGATGACATCGAGCGCCTCGGCAATGAAGGGCACATGTATAGGAAGGTTCACGGCAAAGGGCTTGTCGGTTAATGCCTTGGTTTTTCTAATCTCCTCGCGCCAGGCCGGCAGGGTGTCCGGGCTGTTCCCCTTCTGGCCCAGAACGCCCAACCCCCCTGCATTGGACACGGCCGCAACCAGCTCGGCCCCGGAGATCGCCATCATCCCCCCCTGGATGATGGGATGCTCGATGCCGAGCAAATCGGTAAGAGCGTTTTTCATACTAACTCCTCCTCGCTGATGTCCAGATTCAAAACCCGGATTGCACTCTTATAACAGATTTTTTCCATAATCTCCAGTCAGTTTCCGTTTCGTAAAATAAGGACAGCGCCCGTTTTATTCTGGTTTAAATCCTTCACCCCGATGTCCATCGGGGCAAGATTCAATCCCTTCGACATCGCTCAGGACAGGCATTTGCAATTTTCACTTTGCAATTTGCATTTTAAAATTCGCCGTAGGCGCCTGGCATCATTTGCTCATTTGTCAAGAATAAAGATTTGACCCCCC
>JAUWWP010000265.1 GCA_030616835.1 Deltaproteobacteria bacterium
CCCCGTGAAGGGTTGCGTCAGGAAGAAAGTTGTCGTCCTCCACTGCCGGCCGGGTCCAGCCCTTCTTCAGGTCCACATAGTCAAGGAGCGCGTCCGCGGCCCGGGCCAGGGTCTCCTTCATCGCCAGGATATGAGCAGGCCGCTCCCTCTCCGCAAGCACGCGCTCATGCCGCCAGAAGTCCCAGACCAAAAGCCCGGTCTCATCTATCTCAAAGGGCAGGATCTTGGGAATGGAGCCGTGCGAGCCGTCAGCAGCCATGTTGGACGGCCAGTGTCCAGCGGGTTTGTACCAGGGGGAGCGGAAGTTCATGATCCAGATGAGTGCGAATTCGACTGGTTTGGTGTACTGAGTTCGAGCATAGAAAGAGTGGTGATTAGTAACTGCTTCCTGGAATCCGGCAAGGTCGAGGGTGAGATCGAAGAACGCGCCGTCTCGCGGCCAGTCAAAATGATAGTGTGGCTGGCGGGCCAGGGAGGCCACAATCGCCCCGCTCTCCTGGTCCTGACCCTGGATCAGGTTCAAGACCGAGCGCCGGATCACCTTGGCGGTTACGGGATCAGCCGGCTCCGGCACATGGATCCGCCCGGATACCCGTTGCCACCACTCATTTGCCCGCTCTCTGTGCTCATCAACACCTAATGTAGCTCTTGCCTCCTGGATTATGTCAACAGCTTCTCTCGCGGAAGCCGCCGCCGTAATGATCACGGTAACCGTATTTTCCCTTGCGGGGTCAAGGTCCTTGGAAAGCGCGGCATCAACCGGACCGATGTATAAAGAATTACCGCTTAACATGCCGTCCCCCGCGTCATCCCTTCCGCCAAGTGGCGCATTAGCCGGGACCTTCCTCTGGCACCGGTCCGCGCCAACCTGAAAGCCAAAATCATCATCGAAAAATCCCCAGGCAATGGTAGTTGAGTTAATCTCCGGCTTCATCTGGTTAGAAGGCAAGGACTGGCAATGTATAATTAAATGCTCATCTTCCGAGTAATAAGCCATATTATGATAAGGAGCGGGATCGCTTTTTGTGTATTGCCCTAAATAGTCGGGCCGTGGTGCAAAGGTAGAATGGTAGAAAAAGCGGCGAGCTTCGCCCTTGATCTTAAAGCTTCTAACCATGAAGTCCTTGCCGGGATCCACCCAATCCGTCACCTCGACCTCGACCTCGGGCCGGGTGAGCCTGGTCACTAAAACCGTGGAATCATCGGGCACGAACTTGCGCTCGGTGGTCCATGAGGGATCGCCGATCCAGACCACCTCGCCCGAGTCCAGAAGCAGGCCCCCACGCGAGCCCAGGTCCGGGCAAGGCTCGATAGGATGGCCGTACCGCTTCCAATCGGGCGAGGGCGCATCATCTCCCATCCGGACCGGACCGGATCCGAAGATGGAGTTTGCTTTTGTGAAGTAGCGCAGTTGGTCGGAGTAAGTGGGATTGGGCCATCGAAAGACCACAAGCTCGGCCCAGGGCGAGATGCATACGGAGAGGCTCCCGTTTCCCAGGCAGGTGGCGATGTTGGAGGCTCCGTCAAACGACTCGGAGGCCAGGTCCGCGGCCAAGAGTTTGTCACCGCCCGCCTCGTCAAGCGATGAGCGCACCAGGTTCGAGAGAACGGCCTGGTAGATCGCTCGCATACCCGGCATCATGGGAACTTTGACCGGCTTGTAGGTTTTTTCCTCTCCTTGGGAAAATTCCGGGGACATCTATGATAAGTGTTTGTCAAGGGAGACGGAGACTCCCTGTCTTGTAGGCACTATTCAAAGTTGCCACACTAACTTCCTCCTTCCACAATATTAGCTTATAAGCGCATGTGCAGGTCAAGTCAAAGGTGCGGAGCACGAGCCCGCCCAAGCGGGGGAGCTTGCCCTTGACGCAGCCCCGAGCACGGCGCTACCATTATAAAACCTCGGAGGAATAACCTGCCTCTTCCTTTTGGGTCGATCCCGCAAGGCGAGACGACCAGACATCCATTTGCGGCATCAGGCCAAAAGCCGTCGCCGAAGATTGAGTCAGGATCAGCCCGCCGGCCTCGAAACACAATAAGTGGAGAAAAAATTAGGGGTCAGGTCTTGCATTCATACATTTTGCCTCTTCCCTTCCTTCTACTACCCTCTCTCCCACATTCGCAACCGCCGGCTCACCATCGCATAATGTACCCCCAGATACTCCGCGGAAAATAGGGTTAGCGCCCGTTTTATCTAATCCACCAATAAAAAAGGGGATGGTCTAATAAGAAGTCGGAACTCCTTATAAAACATCCCCTTCAAAAACCATTTTTGGGGCAGAATTGCCATACTGTCCCCTTTTACCCCGGGATTGAACTAAAATTTCGCTAAATCTGGATTATTAACAAAACATCTCTAACTGCCCTCGCTTCCGGTAACAGCTTGTCCAGCTAAATTATTGTCCAAAAAAATACCATCTTTAAAGGTGTTTTGCAAGAAAAAAAAGGATTCAGGCCGACACAGAGTTCGGCCCCTACTTATTCCGCCTTAGGCGGAATGGAAAGCCCCGCCTATCCTCTTAAATTACCAATCCCCCTCACTCCTTCGACAGGCTCTTGCCCTCTCCCCAAAAAAGGGGAGAGGGTATAGATTCTACTTCGTCCGAAGGGTGCGGGCTTGATAAATCAAGCCCCTACAAC
This sequence comes from Deltaproteobacteria bacterium, assembly GCA_030616835.1. Classification (GTDB taxonomy): domain Bacteria; phylum Desulfobacterota. The sequence goes on from JAUWWP010000265.1 coordinate 2,641, forward strand.
GTCTGGTGAATTTGGGCCGACACAGAGGTCGGCCCCTACATTTTAGGGCAGGCAGGGGATTTTGGGTCATTGGGTCATGGAAAATAGGGAATAGTGTCAGTAGCTAAATACACCCAGGAAAGCCAGTTGCAAGGGCATAAAGAGTAATCATTGTATCTCCATCTCTTTTTTGGCCCTTTCAAACACTAATTTTGAAATTTCTATTGCTTCTTTAGCATCCTTTTCGCTCGGTAAACCCTCAGGTAGCATTCCAGGTAATGCATCTGGATAACGAGTAGGAATATAAAAACGATCTAATGAAATTATCTCAGCTTCTAAATCATCAAATATACTTTTTCCTAAGTAGGTAAGTAGGTCGGCAAGTTTATGGCTTTGTGGGTGAATTCGCCCTTTATGAATGATAAAGGCCTTGATAACCTTTTCAACACATTGTTCTGAATGAAAACAAGCCTGATTGTAAATCTTCTCTTTTAAAGCAAGCTCTGCCATCCTCGAATCTTCATGGGCGAATTCCATCCAGTTCTTGACTTCATCTTTCATATATCACCAGTCCTTTGGAAGAAATTTCTTCTTTAAAAAATAATTTACTATCACACAGTTTTTTAAACTCTTGAGGCGTGTAAACGAGAACATCCAATCCAACCTTTGGCTTAAGGAGTAATAGCACCTCTTTAGTGCGATCCAAAAAAGGTTTGTCAGTATCTTTCAAAATCACCATATCTATATCTGACCATTCCCCTGTTTTGCCATTGGCAAATGAGCCAAAAAGGATTATTTTTTCCGGTTTATATTCATTTTTTAAAATGATTTCCCATCGATTGAGCTCATTTTTTAATTTCAAAGCCCGATCTCTTACAGAAATATTCTCAACATAATTTTTAGTATTCCCTACCATAAGCCATCACCCCTCATCCTACCTCTCTCCCCTCCTTCGACACCGCCGGAGGCGGTGCTTTCTTCGGCTCCTCTCCCCTCGGCTCCGCTCAGGGCAGGCAGGAGGGGAGGAGGGGAAGCTGTTTATTTATTGTGTTGTTTTTGTCTAAATTCCGCTTTCAAATCCTGGTATTCTCAACTTGTTTCATCTTATCCCATCTTGTCGGAATTATCAATCCTCCTCCGCTAAAAGCTTGGAAATGGGAAGAGACATCGTGACCCCCCTCTGAGGGTAAAGAAGTTGGTATGTTTTGGTGAGAGAACTTGGGTAAGACTTAAGGAAGCGGTAGGGGGAGTTCTTTTAGAGAAGAGAGTTAAAAAGCGGCGCAAGAGGGAAAAAGCAGAGGCTCCGGGGGGACGGTCATCCCCAGCTCCTGAGCATGATCCCGATAGTTGAGCCCCACGGCAACGATCTTGGTAGGGGTGCAGGGAGCAATTAGTTCAACATTCTTTAGCTCATGTCTTTTCGATTTCGGCTGATAATCTCCGAATATATCGCCTGAGACCTCAGTTATCTCTCCATTGGTGATAAATCCGGCTCTCGGGCTTTTCCCAGAAATGAATCTAACAATTTTCATCTACTTCCCGTATCTCCTCCCGGGCCTACTTTGCTGAGGTAATATCTTCAACCCAGATTGTGTGTAAGCATCCGAATTACTTCTCCTGAACCCGTTGAAGAATAGGTTGCTTTAAACGGTTATGGTTGCGCAGCTTGTCCTGAGCCCCGATGGGCATCGGGGTCGAAGGGATGGGGGAGGACTTGCCCCGATGTCCATCGGGGTAAAGTGGGGGTGAAAATTGATGGCGGGCAACATTCAAATATCCCCCTCACCCTAACCCTCTCCCTCCAGGGGAGAGGGAATTATATGGGTGTCATTTCCTTCGACA
>JAUWWP010000501.1 GCA_030616835.1 Deltaproteobacteria bacterium
CACGGAGGTCCACCCCTATAAGCCCCGGCTATCCAATGTAGGGGCAATTCATGAATTGCCCCTACTTGAATGATTTTTAAGGAAACTCATAACTTCTTGACATACTTACCCGGGTATGTTAGAGACATTGATACATAACTTTTATAAGGAGGAGGATATGAGTAACAAATTAGTCAATGAGCGGGATCTTCAATTTGTTTTATGGGAGCAACTGGAACTGGAAAAGATTTTAGAGAATGAACTTTTTGGAGGGATTTCCCGAGATGATTGTAATATGATTATCGAGCAAATAAGTAAGTTTGCGGAGGAGGTGTTGATGCCGATTAATGCCGAGGGGGATGAAGTTGGCTGTAAGTTTGAGGATGGGAAGGTAAAGGTTCCTGAGTGTTATCACGATGCCTTCGAATCCTATCGGGAGGGGGGATGGATCGGAATTTCGGCCCCTCCGGAATATGGGGGGCAAGGTCTTCCCGAGTTTATTGAGATTTTGGCGACTGAGTTCCTGAATGCGGCTAATTGTGCCTTCACTCCTTATCCGGGCCTGATGATGGGGGTAGCTCATGTCATTCAGAATTATGGCACCCAGGAGCAGAAGGACCGCTACCTAAAAAAGCTTTACGCCGGGGAGTGGGGCGGAACTATGGACCTTACCGAAGCCGGGGCAGGCTCGGCCGTGGGGGATTTGAAAACCAAGGCGAAGCAGGTAGGCGATAAGTGGCTGATCGAGGGAACCAAGCAGTTTATCACCGCGGGGGATCATGATCTGGCGGAAAATATCATTCACCTGGTACTGGCCCGGGCTGAGGACTCTCCCCCGGGGATCAAAGGCATTAGCCTCTTTATCGTCCCTAAATACCGGATCAATCCGGACGGTTCCCTGGGAGAGTTCAATGATCTGAAATGCACCGGGATCGAGGAGAAGATGGGGATCCACGGGAGCGCTACCTGTGCCTTACTTTTTGGCGATGAAGGGAAGTGTGAGGGGGAGCTGCTGGGGGAGGTCAACCGGGGTATTACTTATATGTTCCAGTTAATGAATGAGGCCCGGATTGAAACCGGGGTTCAGGGAATGGGGACAGCCAATGCCGCCTATCAGGCAGCGCTACAGTACGCCAAGGAGAGGGTTCAGGGAGTAGAGATCCAGAATATGCGGGATGTGAATGCCCCCCGGGTAGAGATCATCAAGCACCCGGATGTCCGCCGGATGCTCTTGAAGATAAAGGCATATCTTGAGGGGATGCGTGCGGTCCTGTACCGCGCTGCCTCCTTTGCTGCTAAGGGGATGATCGCCCAGGATCCCGCGGAGAAGGAGAAGTATAATGATATCTTCGAAATCTTTACTCCGATTATCAAGTCCTATTTCTCGGATACCAGCTTCATGTTGATGAGTGATGCCATGCAAGTCTTTGGTGGATACGGATACTGCCGGGAATATAAGGTGGAGCAGCTTATGCGGGATTGTAAGATTGCCTCCATCTTTGAGGGAACCAATGGCATCCAGGCCCTGGATCTGGTAGGAAGGAAGGTATTTAATATCAAGAAACAGATGAAGCCCTATAATGACATGATCGCAGAGTTGCGAAAATTTGTCGAGGATAACAAAGGGCACCCCACCCTGGCCGCCTATGTAGAGAAGGCAGGAGCCGCCATCGAGACCCTGGATGCTACCACCCAGCACCTGGTCAATCTCGGCCTCTCCGGGGATCAGATCTATCCGGTACTGGTGGCTTCTCCTTATCTCAAGCTATTCGGAGATGTTATGTTAGGCTGGCAATTGTGTGAACAATTGATTATTGCTGAGCGGAAACTAAATGAGCTCTATAAAAAAGAGGGTGCTGGTGACGATGCGGCCAGAGCCAAAGTGGTTGAGGACAGCAGCGAGGCTGCTTTCTACAGCGGCAAGTGCCACGCTGCCAGATTTTTCCTGGATGCACTCCTTTGCCAGGTTAAGGGGGATTCCGAGTATATTATTAGCAATAACCGGAGCGTTCTGGAGATTGCGGAGAACGCTTTTTGAGGGGGCGGAAGAGTAACCCAAAGCTGCTTATTTTCAGAATAAGTTCAATAAAGGATACGGATAGGCGGGGTTTTCGAGCCCCGCCTATCTACTTTTTTCTTGAATTACACTTAATCAAGTGATACCCTAACCGCTTAACAGGATTAATTGAGAGGTAGGGGGAAGTAGACTTAAAATGAAGTACTGGCGTAAGCCACTTGATGCCGACGAGTTAAA
>JAUWWP010000537.1 GCA_030616835.1 Deltaproteobacteria bacterium
AATACATGCGCAAACACGGTGAGCTTATCTACCTCGATGCAATTGAGAAAGTCGTTAAGGAGCTAAATGGCCATTTCCTCCTGGATAATGAGCAATTCCAGGAATATCGGAGAAAAATAGAAGAGAATTTTCACCGATCCCCACTCCGTCCGGCTGCCCATGCCGGAATAAGTTATGAAACCAATCCGGAAGAGCTCCGCCGGCAGCTCGAAGAATTTTTTATTTCACTCAATAACCTGAGGGAAGCTACTGCCCGGAATCCAAAAAAACCAATTAAAGGGGCAGTAGCGCCCCACCTTGATCTGAAGGCCGGAGGTGCTTGCTTTGCTTATGCCTACCGGGAGATAAAACAATATACCAATGCCGATCTTTTTGTTATCTTCGGTACCTCACACTATGAAGCAGAAGGCCTTTTCATCCTTACTCTGAAAGATTTCGAGACCCCATTGGGGATTGTAAAAACTGATAAAGAGTTGGTAAATAAAGTAGCAAAGTCTGGGGGAGGCGACTCATTACTCCGGGATTCTGCCCACAGATTAGAGCATTCCATTGAGTTCCAAGTCATCTTCCTTCAACATATCTTCGCCGGGGAAAGGGACTTTAGGATTGTGCCCATTCTTTGCTCTTCCTTTCAGGAGATGATAATCTCGGGTGCCAGTCCGGCTGAAACTACTTCGGTCAGGGGTTTCATCGAGGCTCTTAAAGATACCCTTTCCTCGAGTAAAAGGGAGGTATGTATGACTGCCGGGGCCGACCTGAGCCACATTGGCCTGCGCTATGGAGATTCTTCTCCGCCCTCACTTGGCTTCCTGAAGGAGGTGGAAGCTGAAGACTTAGGGATGCTTAAGTGCGCAGAGAGAATCGATGCCGAGGGTTTTTACCGGTCTGTTCAGAAAGACCGGGATCGCAGAAGGATCTGCGGTCTGCCTCCAATCTATACCATGTTAAAGGTTATCGAGGCTGAGCAGGGAGAGGTTTTAAAATATGATTGGTGGAAGGATGTCGGTAATTCTTCGGCGGTAAGCTTCACCAGTATGGTCTTTTATTAGCATGGAAGAGCAAGAGATCGAAAATAGTTACATCTTCTTCCCCGAGCAGGATCTGCTAATGACCCCAAGAAATGTGGGTCTTAGTTATGAGGATGTATATTTTACTACCGATGATGGGGTAAATCTTCACGGCTGGTATATCCCGAACCAGAATAGCGATAAAGTTCTGCTATTTTTTCACGGCAACGGCGGGAATATCTCCCACCGGGTGGAAAACCTGCAATTTCTGCACGCCCTGGGCCTGAATATCTTCATCTTTGACTACCGGGGATACGGGCAGAGTGGGGGAGTGGCCTCGGAGAACGGAACCTACCAAGATGCTGAGGCAGCTCTAAGTTATTTAACCTCGGCTAAAGGAATCAGTTTAAGCAGGATTGTAGTATTCGGAAGGTCCCTGGGAGGGGCAGTAGCGATTGATCTTGCCTGCCGGCACTCTTTTCCGGCAATAATCCTCGAGTCCACTTTTACCTCCTTTGCTGACCTGCTCCGGCCGTTTTTCCCTTCGATAGCTGATGCTATTAAGGACACGTTTAACTCTCTCAAGAAAATCAAGCGTATTTCTGCCCCGCTGCTTTTCTTCCACGGAAATCGGGACGAACTGGTAGCCTACGACAATGGCAAAGAATTATTCACCGCCGCCAACGAGCCCAAGGAGTTTTACCACATCGAAGGAGCGGGACATAACGACACCTACTATTTCGGAGGGGAGCCGTACTGGCAAAAAACCAAAGAGTTTATTGAGAGGAACTTATAATCCCAAATAATGCTTTAATGTAAGGGCTCGATTACTGTAATATCAAATATCAAAATG
>JAUWWP010000417.1 GCA_030616835.1 Deltaproteobacteria bacterium
AGATTAACTCAGTAACTCCCAGACCAAACAAAATAGCCCTCTTCTGAAATCAATTAAATTACTGGTGGCAGAGCAAGCAGACCCGGTCAGTTGTTTTTGACAGCTTGCTCTTCCAGCCCGGTGGATGGGGACTGCCCCCCATGCCACCTACAGTATGACAGCTTCTACATCGGTAGCCTTCTCCCTGCTCGTGGCAGGAGGCACATTTCATGATATTCACCCGGGCTGCCGGCCCGTGGGCAGGATTGATAGGAGCTTCCCAGTTAGCAAGGTAATGATTTGCCGGCTTTTTCCGGTCCTTATCATGACACTCATTACAGGAAGAAAGGCCGTGACACTTGAGGCAGAGGGTCTGATCAACCCCGGCCTCGATAGAATGCCTGGTTAGATAATCTCCCCGATGAATAAAGTCCCTCTCCACCGCCTCCGGATACTTGATGCTGGGCTTAAGCTCCTCCTGCCGGTTATGACAGTCAGCACAGAATGATTGATCGTGGCATTGGGTGCAGACCGTCATCTTTCTCGAGGCAGTCTCCTGATGTTCTCCTACCCAGCCTCCCTGATGCGAGAAATTAATCACGGTCTTTAAGCTCTCGTGACATACCGAACAATCTAATTCACTATAAGTCTTCTGATGGCAAGGGGCACATTCTGGGTGTCCGGGAGAGACTATTTCTCTGACTGAAGCACTCTTAGCTGTCCGGGCATGGCAGACATTGCAGTCCTTACTGACCATTAAGTGAGCCTTATGAGAAAATTTTATCTCGGCCAGCTCCTGCCTGACCTTCTGAGGCTTCTCCGTGTTAGTATGGCACTTGGCGCAGGCCTTCATGAATTCTTCCTCATGGCAGTCGGCACAGGCCTCCTTGGAAGGAAGATGCCTTCCGGTAAGATAGGAACTCTCGGTTATCCCTTCGTGGCAGGTAGTGCAATCCGCCCCCTCCTCCATGTGCAATCTATGAGAAAAGATTAAGGCATCCGACTTTGTCAGCAGGTATATGCAGGAGATACAGAACAAAACTCCCAGGATGGATAGCAATACTTTGGCTTCTCTAAAGGGTGAAATCCTTCTTCTCATAACCTTCTCCTTTCCTCATTTGCCAAAAGACTCACGGAAATTCCAGGCAATCTTCATAAGTCCTCTTACCTCATTTTCCTCGGCAAGGGGATTGGTGCTGTAATCAATTGCCCCCATAATCTTTACATTGTCTGCGAGCGAGTATCCCAGGTTACCAACGAGGTTAAGGGAATAATCTTCATCTTTAATTTCCTTATCGTAAAAGAATTGTAAGTAGTCCAGATCGAGGAATAAATCTTCAATTATGTGGTGCCGGACATACACTCGCAATTCATGATAATCGTTCTCGACCCCTTTGCAACTGTGGTACGCGATAGCAGCTAAATTATCCCTTTTCTCTCCGTAGCTTGCCGCTAACCCTCCTCCCTTCTTGCTGGTATCTTCGCCAGCTTCATAATCATAGCTATGCAGATCCATCGAGAGCTTTATCCTTCCCACCCGGAGGTCTAAGGTGTATCCAGTATCAGTAACTGTATCATCCGAGGCAAAGACCGAGAAAATTGAATTCTTACTGATTGCTGCCGTAGGAATGGTCCGGTAGTAATTATAGCTGAATTTGAGGCCCTTGCCCAACCGGAGAATGGGTAGTATTGCCAGATCGTAGACTTCCTCGGAGATGATGTCATAATTAAGGTGGCCGATTATACTCAGTAAACTATAGCGAGTGAGCTCCCAGTCCACTCCCCAATATCTCTGGTCAGGGTTATTATCATCCTCGGAGTAAAGCACGGAAAATCCCACCTCACCTATCTGGGGGTAGGCAAGGTATAACCGTCCCCCTTCCATTCGATCACCGCTTTCGCTCTCCAGAAATAAATTCTCGCTCATCTTTGACTCTTCGGAGACCGGAATGCCGCCGAAGACCCCCAGACCGAAGTATTTCTGTCTCAGTTGAAGCAATACCCCATCGGCATGCCCGGAAACCACCCCTAAATAGATCAACTGCCTTCCCGCTCTTAAGTTAACCGTATTTCCCAGCCTCCATAGATCCAGGTAGCCATAAGTTAAGTTCTCCTTGGTCAGATCGTCCTCCGGGTAGTCATAGAGGTTAACCCTTCCCCAGCCCGAGGTATGAAATGAAAGGCCACTTATGCCAACATCGGTGAGATTCAGGGTAACATACTCATAGAGAGGGATAAAAGTCCCCTCTTCTTCCTGAAGGGTCTGTTCAAAGCCTCTAAGTATGGTGGTTGATTGCCCCGAGAGCTTCTCCGCCCGGAGCGGTGAAGCCGCCAGGCCGATCAGGCCCAGGGAGATAAGGAAGATTAGCAAATTCCGTTTCATAATCCCACTCCTTTCATTGGATAACCTTGAATCCTTCCCTTTCTGCCAGTATATCTAAATGGATAGTAGCGATATTCTCGACCCTTAGAATGGCCTTTCTTTCCTCTCCCAGCTTCCTCTCATCCACGGTTTTAATATACCTTTTACATTTATCACAGACATCTACCCGGTAAGGACTATCATCTTCGAGATAGAAAAATCTTAAGGCCTTCTGGTCACTGTTCCCACAAAAGGGGCATTCTAATATTTTGAACACCCATTCAGTGTGGCATAATGAACACTCTAAGATTCTTCTGCCTACCTCCCTTTCTAACCTGGCCATCCCCGGCTCATTGCCGCAAATCGGACAATAATTCCTGAGCCAGATATCATCACTTATCTTGTCCTGAAGCCTCTGTGCCCCCAGTATTAATATTGGTCTAATAAGATTTTCGGCAATAAAGATAAGAGCTTCTTTTTTTATCTCCAGCTTCTCGGAAAGCTCTTCGAAATATTCCTTATTCTGAGCAGCTATATTTTCAGTGAGCTCAAACAGCTTTAACTCGCCCGAGGCCTTTTTTGCCTTTAACCTTTCTAATTCCTCGCTTTCCAGGGAGTCGTAT
>JAUWWP010000296.1 GCA_030616835.1 Deltaproteobacteria bacterium
CTGGGTAACATCCTCTCCGGTTATCAAGTCGCCCCGGGTGGAGCCGGAGGTGAATCTTCCATTTTCGTAAACCAGCTCTACGGCTGCCCCATCGAGCTTGGGCTCAGCAATGTAATCGATCTCCCCGGAGCTCTTCAGGAATTTTTTCACCCTCTGATCAAACTCCCCCAACTCATTTTCATCAAAGGCATTATCAAGGCTGAGCATGGGAAGGGTATGGCGGGCAGGTTTAAATTCCTCGAGCGGGGGGGCACCAACCCGCTGGGTGGGGGAGTCGGCAGTGACGAGCTCGGGAAACTTCTTCTCGAGATCCCGGAGCTCCGCCATCAGGCGGTCATATTCGCCATCGGAGATCTCAGGATCATCGAGAGCGTAGTAGCGATAGTTATGGTAGTGGATCTTTTGCCGGAGGCCTTCAATTAGATCCTTTGCCTTTTTTCTATCCATCTCTTTCTTCATTACAGATTACAGCTTACTAAAATCTGCAATCTACAATCTGTAATCTATTTGAAAGCCTTCTCCACTACTTTTCTCATAACACTTATCGGCGCTTTTTCCCCGGTCCAGAGCTCAAATTGGGAGGCTGCTTGATTAACAAACATCTCGACACCGGGGATTACCCGGCAGCCCGCCTCCTTGGCCTCCCTTAGTAATTTTGTCTTCAAAGGATTATAGACAACATCAAAAACCACCTGACCCTTTTGCAGAAGACCGGAAGGTATCACACTGCGGTCAACCTCCGGATGCATTCCCACCGGCGTACAATTAATAACAATATCGGCATCGCTAACGGCCTTTTTGAGAACGGATTCCGAGAGGATCTCGGTATTGACATTCGGCCCCCCCTTTTTTGCCAAATCCCTTTTAAGTGACTTAAGCTCTTCTTCCACTATCCCCTGGATGGTTAATAGCTCTATTGATGAATGGTTGGCCAGGCCGAAGGCAACTGCCCGGGCCGCCCCTCCCGAGCCCAAGATTAATATCTTCTTCCCGGCAAAAGAGGCCCCGGCATCTGTTAATGCCTTCAAGGCTCCGGGAGAATCGGTATTGTATCCCTGCAACCGACCATCAGCATTTAAAATGGTATTTATTGCCCCGATCTCTTGTGCAGTAGTATCAATCTCATCAAGATACTCTATTACTTTTACTTTATGCGGAATGGTAACACTTACCCCCCTTATCCCCAATGCCCTGATCCCGGCCACTGCCTTCGCCAGATCCTCCACCTTAAAGGCCATATAGGCGTAGTTTAGGCCTATTTCCCTGAAGGCAGCGTTGTGGAGCGCCGGGGAAAGGGAATGACCTACCGGATTGCCGATCAAGACACACAGCTTGGTTTCAGCATCAATCATAACTGCTCCTTCGACCCCGATGCCCATCGGGGCTCAAGGGTTGGGAGAGGCTGAAGAGTCAAGGATTTCATTTACTCGGGCCAGGTCTTTCTTTATCTGCTCCCGGAGCTCAGCCGGCCCGGAGAAGGTAATTTCCTCCCGGATACGCTCGATAAATTCTATCTCAATTACCTTCCCGCGGATCTCCTCGTCGAAATCAAGGATATGAACCTCCACTCTTACCTCTGGCCCGGAAGGGGTGGCCGGGAAAGTTGGGTTAGTTCCGACATTGACCGCTCCTTTATACTTTGACCGGTAGTTAACCCAGGTGGCATAAACGCCATCGCGGGGAAGGAGCTTCTGCCCCGGCTCCAGGTTCGCCGTGGGAAAGCCAATTGACTTTCCCCTTCCGCAGCCCGAAATAACCGGCTGCCTGAGGGTGTAGTTGCGACCCAAGAGCTTCGCTGCTTCTCTTACTCTCCCTGCGCGTAAAAGCTCCCTGATCTTCGAACTGCTTACGATCACACCATCGGTCTTCACCGGCTCAACAATTCTAACCTTATAGCCCAGTTCTTCCCCCATTTCCTGGAGCAACTCATTGCCTCCTCTGCCTCCCTGTCCGAAATTAAAGTTCGGCCCTACCAATACCTCGGCCGGGGCGATCTGCTCCCCAAGCAGTTCACTGACGAACCTCCGGGGAGGGCAGGCAGCCAGATTCTGGTCAAAGGCTACAGCAATCAGCAGATCAATTCCTTCCTGGTTAATAAGTCTGGCCTTTTCGTCAAAGGTGGTCAGTAAAAAGGGCTCCCTCTTGGGTTGGAGGAGCTTTAGGGTATGAGGGTCAAAGGTGAGAACCATTGAGGCCGCCTGTAATTGTCGGGCCCTTTCCACTACCTTGCTGAAGATCTGCTGGTGCCCCCGATGAATCCCGTCGAAGTTCCCGATGGTAAGCACCGGGGAGGCCTCTGACCTTTTAAGGTTCTCTAATTTCCTGATTACTTTCACAACTTGTAGGTCATCCGCCTTTGTCCGCCTTCGGCGGACTACGGCGGATTGCCCGACATAATGGCGGGCTGGAAGCCCGCCCTACTGATCGCCAAACGAATTTTGTTTAATTCTATAATAAAAACAACCCAAAATCAATTTACAAAAAGCCTATCCTGAGATAAAATACAAATAATTTATTCTGAGGCCTGTCGAAGGATATGAAAACAAAGATCATAAACCTTTATATTTTCAAGGAGATCCTAACCTTCTTTTTCCTCGGCCTAAGTATATTTACCTTCGTCTTACTCATTGGCAATATCCTTAAGCTGATGGAGATGATAGTAAGCAAGGGGATTGGCCTCTCCGATGTAGCCAGGCTTTTTCTCTATATGCTACCCTACATTCTTGTTTTTACTATCCCGATGGCCCTTCTTTTAGCCCTTCTGCTGACCTTTGGGAAGCTCTCCTCAGAAAGCGAGTTAATAGCCTTCAAGGCCTCAGGCTTGAGCCTCTATCAGTTGGCAGTCCCGGCGGGAGTCCTGGCGGTGGTTACCCTTCTTTTAACTGCTTTTCTTTCCCTCTTTGCCCTTCCCTGGGGAAATATCTCTTTCAAAAGGGAGCTATTTCACCTTGTCCAGACCAGGGCTGAGGCCGGGATAAAGGAGGGGGTATTCAACGATGATTTTGCTGGTCTCATCCTCTATATTCAACACCGCTCTGATGAAGGGGGAAAGCTGTAGGGCATCTTTCTCTCCGATAGCAGGGAGCTAACTACCCCCTGCACTGTCATTGCCCGGGAGGGGTACCTCCGGAGTGATCCCGAACGCTACACCTTGACCCTGCACCTGATTGACGGCAGTATCCATCGAATCAGCAGAGACCTCTCAAGCTACCAGCTGATTAACTTCGGCGATTACCAGCTCCACCTTACTCTTGGGGCCGGGCAGAAAGGGGGTAGAAAACGCTATCAGGAGATGAGTCTGTCCGAATTGCGGAAGATTGCTGAAGAGCTTAGCCAAAAAAAGCAGAATTTCTATCGTCCCCTAATGGAGTTCCATAAAAGATTCTCCCTTCCCTTTGCCTGCCTGATATTTGCCCTGATCGGAGTCCCTTTAGGAATTCAATCTCCCCGTTCAGGAAGGTCTCGTAGTTTCTCAATCAGCTTAGTTCTCCTCCTTGTCTACTATTTATTCCTGGTGGGAGGTAGGAGCTTAGGGGAAAAGGGGGCTCTCCCTCCCCTCCTGGCAATGTGGATCGGCAATATCGTCTTTACCGTATTCGGCCTCATCCTTTTCTATCGGGTTGCTAACGAAAAGCCACTGAATATATTTCTCTGGGTCCAGGGATTAATTGAAGCAGGGACAAGAATTGTAAGTAAACCCAAATAACGCGTTAATCTTGTCCTGAGCCTGTCGAGAGGTCGGTTGGGTTAAACGGTTGTGGTTGCGCGGCTAGTATCGGGATTCGTAAAGCGGTTATAGATAAGATCAAAAAACCAATAATATAATGTAACAGGAAACGTAACCTACTGACGCCTGTCCTGAGCCTGTCGAAGGAAAAGACGAAACGAGCCCCGTAGAAATAAGTTGCTAAATGTGATTACCTTCGATATATATCGAGAATATTTTACGGGGCAAGCAGCGCAACCGAATAACGAATAACTAATGGGAGTTTGGTCAACTTGTCCTGAGCCTGTCGAAGAAGTGGTTAACTACAAACATCAACC
>JAUWWP010000321.1 GCA_030616835.1 Deltaproteobacteria bacterium
CCCTCATTATCACTAATGAACGCATATCAGTAATTAGGTCATTGTATCCAAAGCTAACCCCCCTTTCGCAGAGAAAAAGCCGGTGGTTGCCGGTTGAGGTAATCTTTTCCACTACATTCTTCATATCGAAAGGAGCCATAAACTGTCCTTTTTTGATATTAATCGCCTTCCCGGTTTCAGCTGCCCGGATAAGGAGATCGGTCTGGCGGCACAGGAAGGCGGGTATCTGGATAACATCCAGGACCTCGGCGGCTGGCTTAACCTCTTCCTGAGAGTGGACATCGGCTAAGATTGGCACTGAGGTCTTCTCCTTGATCTTCTCCAGGATCCTCAGTCCTTTTTCCAATCCCGGCCCCCGGTAGGTGTTTAGCGAGCTGCGATTGGCCTTATCATAAGAGGATTTAAAGATGAACGGGATCTCGAGCTGCCCGGTTAATTCCCGGAGAAACTCGGCGCTCTTAAGGGCTATCTCTTCGCTTTCAATGACACAGGGTCCGGCGATCAAAATCAGAGGATTGCCTCCCCCGATCTTGACCTGCTGTCCAGATCCTTCGCAGTCAACGATAACCTCTCTGGTCAAAAATCCTCCTCCTGCTAATCACAAATTTGCGTTTAGCGCAATATTAAAAGCCTGACTGGAATGACCAAATCCCATCCTTCGAGACGCCCCGATGGGCATCGGAGCTCCTCAGGATTTCGGTTTGTTTCGCATAATTCGTGTAATTCGTGGTTCAAATCACGATTTCCGCCTTTTCAGTGAGGCCTTGATAAAGTCCCGAAAAAGTGGATGGGGACTGAGGGGTGAGGACTTAAACTCGGGATGAAACTGACATCCAAGAAACCAGGGATGCCCGGGCAGCTCCACGATCTCCACCAGCCTTCCATCATCGGGTGAGAGCCCACTCAGAAGCAGCCCCTTTTCCGTCAACATTTCCCGATACTCATTGTTAAACTCGTAGCGATGTCGATGTCTTTCCGAGATGGTATCGGACTGATATGCCTGGGCAGCTAAAGAGCCCTTGGTAAGCTTACAGGGATATGCTCCCAGGCGCATGGTAGCGCCTTTGTCCTTAATCTTCCTCTGTTCCGGCATCAGATCGATCACCGGATCTGCGCTTTCAGGGTCGAACTCACTGCTATTGGCTTTGGCCAGGCCGCAGAGATTCCGGGCGAATTCCACAACTGCCAGTTGCATACCCAGGCAGATCCCGAGAAGGGGAACCTTACCTTCCCGGGCGTATTTTACTGCAAGGATCTTTCCCTCAATCCCCCGATCTCCGAACCCTCCGGGCACCAGGACCCCATTAGCTCCCTTCAAGAATTTTTGAGCGCCTACCTTCTCTATTTCTTCCGAATCCACAAATTTTAAATTAACCCCACAACTGTTGGCGATACCCCCATGAATCAGGGCTTCATTGAGACTTTTATAAGAATCGGTAAGATGAACATATTTGCCCACAATGGCGATCTCCACAAATTCTGCCGGATTACTGACCTTACTTACGATCTTTTCCCATTTTTCTAAATTAGGATTTCCTGTCCAGATATGTAGTTTCTCAATAATCTTTTCATCAAGCCCCTCCCGGTGAAGGGCAAGAGGGACCTCATAGACGGTTCGGGACCTCCATTTTACCTTTAAGGGAAGGATATTATCTTTCTGGAGATTCAGGGGAACCTCATATACCCCCCCGACATCGGCAGCACTGATTACCGCCTCTTCCTCGACATTGCAAAACAGAGCTATCTTTTTCTTAAGCCCCTGGCCCAAGACCCGGTCAGTTCGGCAAAGCAGGATGTCGGGTTGAATCCCAATCTCCCGCAGCTCCTTAACACTATGCTGGGTAGGCTTGGTCTTCAGCTCCCCCGCAGCCTCGATATAGGGAACAAGGGTTAAATGAATATAGACGGTATTTTCCTCGCCCAGGTCCGACTTTAATTGCCGGATCGCCTCCAGGAAAGGAAGGCTCTCGATATCCCCCACTGTCCCACCGATCTCGATGATGGCGATATCGGCATCATCAGCAACATTTAGGATATTTCTCTTTATTTCATCGGTAATGTGGGGAATTACCTGAACGGTTGCCCCCAGGTACTCCCCCCTCCTTTCTTTGGAAATCACTGAATCGTAGATCTGTCCGGTGGTAAAGTTATTCTTCTTACTCATTCGGGCCGAGGTATATCTCTCGTAATGGCCCAGATCGAGATCGGTCTCCGCCCCATCATCGGTGACGAATACCTCTCCATGCTGGAAGGGGCTCATAGTTCCGGGATCAACGTTGATATAGGGGTCAAGTTTCTGGAGGGTAACGCGCAGCCCTCGGGCCTCTAACAAGGCTCCGATGGAGGCTGCTGCCAGTCCCTTTCCCAGAGAGGAGACCACCCCTCCGGTTATAAAGATGAACTTGGTTCTCAGCTTGGTTTTACCAGAAGGCATAAGTAAGCCTCAGAAGTCATATACTTCCAAATTTTAATCACATAATAAGGGAAAATGCAAAGGGAATTTTCAGACCCATCACAATATTGTGGGAAAGTAAACAATTAAATAAGAAAAATCCAAATGGCAAATTAATATTAATGTCAAATGCCAAAATCCAAATGACAAATGAATGCCAAATGACTAAATGTCAAAAACTTTCTTTTAAATCATATATTTTGTCATTTGAACCTTGGGTTTCATTTGGACTTTGAGCTTTGACATTATATTGGAATTCTTGCCCCCTTTCTTAGCCTCTCCTTAACCCTTTCCAGGTCCCTGGGGGTATCTACCCCCACTACCTCAAACCTGGTAGTAGCAACCTTGATCCGGTAACCATTTTCCAGGGCTCGAAGCTGCTCCAATCCCTCAGCCCTTTCCAGAGGAGTGGGCTTTAGCTTTGTTAGCTTAAGGAGAAAATTGCGGCGGTAAACATAGAGGCCAATATGCTTATAGATGTTGATTAGCCGCAGATGACGACTGAGGTAAGTTCCTTCCCTCAGACCGGGAATGGGAGAGCGAGAGAAATATAATGCGAAATCCTGGGCATCAGTAACAACCTTCACTACATTGGGATCGATCAGATCCTGAAAGTCTTTAATCCGGGCCTTCAATGTCGCCATCTTTAGGGTCCGATCCTTCAGAAGAGGAAGCACTGCTTCGTCGATCATCCGGGGATGGATCATCGGCTCATCCCCCTGAACATTCACAATGATCCCCGCGGTTAGCTCCTCGGCTACCTGAGCAACCCTTTCCATCCCTGATCGATGCCTCCGGGAAGTCATTCTCCCTTCGCCTCCAAACTCCCGGACTGCCTGTAAAATCCTCTGATCGTCAGTAGCCACCACTACTCGATCAACCCTTTTTGACCTCTTTACCCTTTCATAAACCCACTGGATTATTGACTTACCCCGAAGGTCGGCCAGTGGTTTACCCGGAAACCTGGTGGATCCATATCGGGCAGGAATTACCGCAATAATCTTCACCTAACTTATTCCTTGTTTAGCTCCGGTTTCAGGATCTTTATTACATCCAAAAAGCTCTCCCATTGCAGGCAATCGAGCCCCTTCTGCTGGCAGTAATGATATAGTGGCCCTTTAGCAAAAATGGTATCGGCCCGGGAGGCTCCACACCGGTCAGAGTATCCGTTTCCGATAAAGCTAATATGATCATAAGATTGCCTGAAGTTAGATACTACCGTCCCTTTACAGGTGCCCGAAGGGCAGCAATCAGGATTGCAGTAGGGAAATTTCATCTCGAAGCTTCCGTCGGGCTTAAAGACCAACTGATTGGAGAAGAACTC
>JAUWWP010000346.1 GCA_030616835.1 Deltaproteobacteria bacterium
GCGTCCCGGGCGGATGCCACTTCCCTGGCAGTCAGGACATTGGGATAACCTCTGCAGGCTTATCTGAGTGGTAACCCCTTTTACTGCCTCCTCGAATCCAATCTCCATTGAATAGTTAAGATCCTCGCCTCTGCTCGGCTCTTTCTGCCTTCTCTTTTTCCCTTTCCCAAAAAGCTCGCTGAAGATATCTCCGACGCCACCAAAATCCCCTGATCCTCGTTGAAAATCAAAGCCACTGAAATCGAATCCCTGGAAGCCCGGCCCGGATCGGGTGGAGGCCTGAGATGGATCGAAACCCGGTTTGAAGCCGCCGGGGCCGAACTGATCATAACTTGCCCTTTTCTGTTTGTCTCCCAAGACGCGGTAGGCCTCGGAGATCTCCTTAAATCGGGCCTCAGCCTTCTTATCTCCTGGATTTACATCCGGATGATATTTGTGGGCAAGTTTGCGGTAGGCCTTCTTGATCTGCTCCTCCGTGGCATTCCTGCTAACGCCTAAAATTTCGTAATAATCCCTTTTTGCCATCCTTGACTGCCCTTATTAACTATAGGTGAACCCCATTAGAGATCCGCCTGAGGCGCATTTCTAACGGGGTGAAGCATATCAAATTATAACTTCTCACCTCTCTCCTGTCAACTCTCAGAAAATAAAAGGGGGGGCTCACTGAGCCCCCCCCTTTTAGGTGTATGTTCTTGAGTATTATTTAACTTCTACCTTAATCTGCTTCGGCTTTGCTACCTCTGCCTTGGGTAAAGTTACCTCTAAGATCCCATCCTTGAATTCTGCTTCAACCCTGTCCCGTTTAATATTGCTGGGCAGAGAAAATGATCTCTGAAAGCTTCCATAGGAGCGCTCTACCCGATGATAGTTTTCCTGCTTGACCTCCTTCTCAAACTTCCGATCGCCTTTCAAGGTTAAGATATTCTCCTTGACCTCCAGAGTAATATCCTTCCTTTCGATTCCCGGAAGCTCAGCCTTCAGAACTATGTTTTCATCAGTCTCATAAATATCCACTGGAGGAGACCAACTCCCTGGTGCCAAACTTTCCTCAATACTCCGGGAGCGGGCAAAGGTATCTTCAAACAGGCGATCCATCCGTTCCTTAAGAGTAACCAGATCTCTAAAGGGGTCCCATCTTACCAGGGCCATATCCCTCACCTCCTTTCTAAATCATAAGTGGAATTACGATTTGTCGCTATCCTCAAACTCCGCATCAATAACATCCTCATCCTTCTTGGAATCCTTGGGTGGTTCCTGCTGAGTGGGTTCACCCCCGGGGGGAGGCTGCTCAGCCTGTCCGGCTGAGGCGGACTTATACATTGACTCTGCCAGCTTATGGGAGGACTGGGTGAGGTTCTCGATCGCCGATCTCATCCGTTCAGTCTCCTCGCTCTCCAGCTCCTTCTTTGCCTCCTTCAAAGCCTCTTCCAGAGACTGGATATCTGCGGAAGGAAGCTTATCCTTATTCTCATTAAGGGTCTTCTCAGTAGTGTAGATCAAAGTATCCAGTTGATTTCGGGTATCAACCTGCTCCCTCCTTTTCTTATCCTCCTCCGCATGGCTCTCCGCTTCCTTAACCATCTTCTCAACCTCTTCCTCCGCGAGCCCGCTGGATGCGGTGATGGTGATCTTCTGTTCCTTCCCGGTAGCTATATCCTTGGCAGAAACATTAACGATCCCGTTAGCATCGATATCGAAGGACACATCTATCTGGGGAATACCCCGGGGAGCCGCAGGGATGCCGACCAGATGGAACTTTCCCAGGGTTCGATTATTTTGGGCCATCTCTCTTTCCCCCTGGAGGACATGGATCTCCACACTGGTCTGATTGTCAGCGGCGGTGGAAAAGATCTCGCTCTTCTTGGTGGGAATAGTGGTATTGCGTTCAATCAGTCTGGTCATTACCCCTCCTAAGGTCTCAATGCCCAGGGAAAGGGGAGTTACATCGAGAAGAAGTACATCAGTAACATCCCCGGCCAGAACCCCACCCTGGATCGCCGCTCCTATTGCCACTACCTCATCAGGATTGACGCTGCGGTTGGGCTCCTTCCCAAACAGGTTCTTCACTAACTCCTGAACCTTGGGGATCCGGGTGGAGCCTCCTACCAGCACCACCTCGTTAATATCCTTTGGGCTCTTGCCGCAGTCCTTCAATGCTATTCGACAGGGCTCCATGGTCTTTTCAATAATATCATCCACCATCTGCTCGAACTTTGATCGGGACAGCTTAATATTCAGGTGTCTTGGGCCGGAGGAATCAGCGGTGATAAAGGGAAGATTGATTTCTGTCTCCTGAGTAGTGGAAAGCTCGATCTTCGCCTTTTCCGCAGCTTCCTTCAACCGCTGCATGACCATTGGGTCCTTGCTCAGGTCGATTCCCTGATCCTTCTTAAACTCAGCCACCAGCCAGTCAATGATCCGTTGATCGAGATTGTCCCCACCCAGGTGGGTATCACCATTGACTGCCTTGACCTCTACTACATTGTCCCCTACCTCAAGGATCGAGATGTCGAAGGTGCCCCCCCCGAAGTCAAAGACGGCAATGGTCTCGTCCTTTTTCTTGTCCAGCCCATAGGTCAAAGCAGCAGCGGTAGGCTCATTGATTATCCGTTTCACCTCGAGGCCGGCGATCTTCCCGGCATCCTTGGTTGCCTGCCTCTGGCTGTCATTAAAATAGGCCGGAACAGTGATTACCGCCTCGGTTGCCTTCCCACCAAGATAGGCCTCAGCCGAGGCTTTAAGCTTTTGCAGAACCATGGCCGATATCTCCGGGGGAGGATAATCCTTTCCCTTAATCTTAACTACCGCATCCCCATTCTTGGCTTCAGCCACCTTAAAAGGCACCATCTTCATCTCTTCGGTGACTTCAGGGTACTTCCTTCCCATGAATCTCTTGATGGAGAATACGGTGTTTTCCGGATTGGTTACTGCCTGCCGGCGGGCTACCTGACCAACATGTCGGTCCCCTTCTTTGGTAAAGGCTACCACCGAAGGAGTGAGCCGATTGCCCTCCTCATTGATGATTACCTTCGCCTCCCCTCCTTCCATTACTGATACCACCGAGTTGGTGGTTCCCAGGTCGATTCCAATAGTCTTACCCATTTCCTTCCTTCTCCTTCCTGCTTGATTAAAAAAGTTGAATAGGTCAGCCTGCTAAAGCCTGACCTCCGATATTTCGAGACGAAATCCCCCAAAGCTCTCCTTTATTTAATTTAATCATTACTTTCAGGTTTGTCAACAACCTCACAGTCTTTCTTATAGTTTTTTTAACTTGTCAGGCTGGAACTGGATGGGCCAAAAGCCTGCTGAATATTTAGAGTTTCCTAAAAATTTTATGACTTTATGGGATTCGCTCCTATCCGCTTATGGCAGATAAGGCGAATTGCAAATGATTAACTTGGGATTTGAACCACGAATTACTCGAATTACACGAAACGAACCGAAATCCTGAGGAGCCCCGATGCCCATCGGGGCGTCTCGAAGGATTGGGACTTGGTCATTGGTCCGTCTGAGGAGGATTGAAATAGGGATAGGCGGGGCTTTTGCCTCAACTGAGCTCGTGTCGAAGTCCAGCCCCGCAAAGTAGGGGCCGACGTCCTGAGGAGGGCGTATAAGA
>JAUWWP010000245.1 GCA_030616835.1 Deltaproteobacteria bacterium
CGTCCTCAAGAAGTCGGCCTTTCCCCAGGTGAAAATCACTGAGAATTAGTTTAATCTTTTTCGTGCCTTTCCAGAGCATCTTTCAAAAAAAGTCCCTGGTGCTCAGTTCAATTCATAGAAGAGCTTCTCATCCACCTCTCGACAGGAAATCCTACCTTCGTGAGTAAACATACGGAGAAAGCTCATGACCATACCAGCCTGAGCAAGATATTCCACAATGTTTTCCGGGGCTCGACTGTAAAGCTTACCGACTATATCCATTACGGTATGCCTCCCCCCATCTAAGGCCCCTAAAATCTTCTGCTCATACCTCTGGACAGTCTGCTCCGCCCTAACGATCACTTTCTCCGGCCATTTCCTAACCGGGCCGTGACCGGGAAGAATGAGCCTTATCTCGTACTGCCTGATCCTGGCAAGGGATTTGAGGAAATCCCGGACATTAAGTAAGGGGGATAGCCTCCCGATCAGAAGGTCTCCGGAGAAAAGAATCTTTCGGATCGGTTCATAGAGGCAAATGTGATAGGAAGAATGTCCGGGGGTATGGACAACCATAATTTTTATGCCACCAAGATCCAGAGTCTCCCTGTCCCTGACATCAACAATTCTCTCCACCTTTCCTACCGGGAGAAAGTAATTTTCGATATAGTTAAAAAGATCTTCCTTCTTTATCCGGGGTAGATTATCTTTCAGGATATCCATGCCGTCCTTTAAAACACCCTTTCGGGCATTAGCGGTAAAGGATTCAAAATCCTCTTCCTCTCCGGAGGGCTGACCCCGGTAGCCGATATTCTTGACCTTGACCTCCCGGTTGATAAATACCCCTCCACCCACGTGATCGACATGGGGATGGGTGTAGATTATCGTAGACAGGTCCGGGAGTGAATATCCCAGATATTTTAGAGACACGGAGAGGGTGGTAACCGTTTCCTGACTGGCAAAGCCAGCATCAATCAGGGTCAACTCCTTTCCCTCGAGTAAGAAAACATTGGTATCGGGGTAGAAGGGCTGAGGGATTTTGATACAGAAGATACCCGAATCAATCTCCTGGATCCTTGATTTCACGGTTTTTCCCCGCTTTCTCTTCAATTTCAGATAATTGGCTGACCATATGTTATTAATATACTCCAAGGGCTTATGGCTGTCAATGCCTTGCTCCATCTAAGGAATTTGCGTTGTAGCATTTTTTATATCCCCATCCCCTTAATCCCCTCCCACCGGGGGAGGGGAATCTTATCCTGAGCCATGTCCTGCCAGTCCTGAGCCTCTCGGCCTTACTCGGGAAAGGGATGGGAGGGTACCATACGGTTTCCTCCCCCTTGATGGGGGATCCCGATGGACATCGGGACGATGTCCATCGGGGTGAAGTGGGGGTGAATTTTTACCTTTCCCATAAACAATGCCCTGCAAACCTTGAGAGACTGTTCTAATTTGGGGTAAAGTTTTTTCCGAAACCTCTATACTCTGCATGTATACCTGCCCTCTTAACAACGAAATTGGCTCCATCTGGAGTTCCCTTAAAATTTTGAGGAAACTCCGGAAGAAATAGATTAATTCTAAGAGCATTTTGTGGTATAAATAGAATAATAATTACGAACATTTCTAATCCTGATTAATCAATCCAAAGGACTCATCTCGTTTATTAGAAAGGTCTTGAGATTGAAGGTAATTCGGCACATATTTTTAGTGCTTTGGCATACCCTGATGGGCAGAAGAGGCATAGTAACTATGCTGAAGGGGAAGAGGTTGGCTCTCCTGAAATCTATCTGGCGCCGGGGATTGGGTCCTTCCGCGATTCTTTTAGGGATGCTGGAGGCCTTCCCGGAAAAGACCGCGGTAGTTTCCGGGGAAAGAAGATTTACCTATCAAGAGCTCACGGAGAGAGTCTTCCGGCTGGCTAATGGGTTAGTTAAGCTGGGGCTGAAAGAGGGGGATAACCTGGCGATTATGCTTCGTAATTCGAACGAGTTCCTGGAGTCGGCGGTCTTTGCACCACTATTTACCGGGAGTAAAGCCGCTCTGATAAATTACCATTTCCGAGCGGGTGAGATTGACGGCATTGTCAATGACGCGGAGTCCAGGGTCTTCATCCTGGATGAGGAGTTCCTGGGGGAGGTAATTCCACTAAGGTCCCGATTAAGAAAGGTAAAGCACTTTATTGTGGTGGGCAGGGAGGCTCCCGGGGATATGATCCGGTATGAGGATCTTATTAATAACTCTTCCAGCCACGAGCCTGATTGCCGCCCTGCTTCGCTTCCACCCGGGAGTGCCGGCGCAATGGTATACACCGGAGGAACTACCGGTCGTCCCAAGGGGACCAACACCTTTGGGGTGCTTACCGGTGCTCTGCTTCCTACCAGAGAAGGGCCCTCTTTTGATGTGGCTGAAATCATGGGGATGTTCGATAACTTTATTGCCGGCTTTGATTATCCTCAAACTACCAATATCCACCTGGTTGCCGGCCCGCTTTATCATGCTGCTCCGATCGCCTTTGCCTTGGTGACAATCCTACTGGGGGGAACCCTGATTATGATGAGGAGGTTTGACCCGGTGGAGGCCCTAAAACTCATTGGGAGAGAAAAGGTATCAACAACCTTCATGGCTCCGATCCTGCTTAAAAGGATATTAAGTGTCCCCGATAAGGCCAAGTATGATGTCAGCTCGATGAAGGTCATCGTCTGCGCAGCCGCTCCCTGCCCGGTTCCGCTTAAAAAAGAGGTTAATCAGTACTTTGGGCCCTTATTTTACGAGTTTTACGGCTCTTCGGATGCGGGGATAAACACCATTCTCCGTCCGGAACACTATCTTGCCGATCCAGAGAAGTATGCAAGTGTAGGTAAGGTTGCCCCGGGCAATGAGTTGAAGATTCTTGATGAGGATGGGAGGGAGTGCCCTCCCGGAGTGAGCGGTGATCTGTACATTAAAAACTATGCTAAGGATCTTCTTCAGTACTATAAGGATCCTGAGAAAACTTCGAGTTCCTTCAGGCTGATAGAAGGGAAGAGGTATTTTATTGAGGGTGAGGTTGCCTATTTGGATGAAGATGGATTCTGTTACATTGTGGATAGAAAGAAGGACATGATAATTAGTGGGGGAGTCAACATTTACCCGGCCGAGATTGAGGAGGTTATTCATTCGCATCCTGAGGTTATGGATGTGGCGGTGATCGGGGTTCCTGATCCGGAGTGGGGAGAGTCGGTGAAGGCAATCGTCCAGTTGAAAGAGGGCAGCAGGATAGCTGAGGAAGAGATTATTCAACACTGCAGGGAGCGTTTGGCCGGGTATAAAAGGCCCAGGTCCGTTGAGTTTATGAGTGAACTGCCCCGGGACCCGGATGGAAAGATCTGGAAGCGCAAGCTCAGGGAGATGGTTTGAGAGTCAGGTGCTCGCTGGCACCTCAAGCCCTCGTTTTCTGATGTTCGATTAGATTATTTAGGGCGGTGGCTGCCCGCTCCACCGAAGGATAGACCGGGATTTCTGCCGCCAGAAATACCTCCTCAAACTGCGCGCGCCTGGCATCATCAACAGAGTAGGGTAAGACAAGAAGAAAAGGCTTCTGCCCGCCTCTTTTAGCACTTATTATCGCCTGAGTAAATATCTCTCCATACTGAGGAAGATGTTCAATCCGAGAAAGCATATACTCCAGCGATAGCTGGAGAAGGATTGCATCAATATTTCTATCAGAATCTACCAGTCGAATTATTTGTTCGATAGTGTTGGGATAAAAAAAGGTAGCAGCCAGGTCCAGGGGATTTCGGGCGCTGGTTCCCACCTTCTGAATTATCTTCTCCAGCTCAGTCCTTACCTCGGTGGAAAGTATCGGTACCTTAAAGCCTTTCTGAATACAGGCATCCGTATAGAGGACGCTCAATCCGCCACTGGCTGAGATTAACCCTAAATTATGACCATGGGGAGGCGGGAGATGAACAAAGGCAAGAACAGTATCCAATAACTCTTCTACACTTCTTACCTGAATAATCCCGGCCTGCTTGAAGACAGCCTCCCAGGCAGTATGCGAGCCAGCCAGGGCCCCGGTGTGAGAGGATACCGCTCTGACTCCCCCGTCAGTAACTCCGCCTTTTAGCAGGATTACCGGCTTTTTCTGGGTAGCTTCCCTTATTACCCGGATAAACCTCGGACCATCCTTTACTCCTTCCAGGTAAGCAGCAATGATTCTGGTATCGGGGTCATCGGTTAGATACTGAAAAAAATCTATGCTTTGCAGGTCACACTCGTTTCCATAACTGATGACCTTACTGAATCCCACCTTTTTTCCTCCCATTAACTGGATAAAGTTTATTGCCAGCCCACCGGATTGAGAGACAAAGGCAACTTCCCCCCTTTTCCTGGGTGATTGGGTATGAAACGCCAAGCCCGAGGCCGGGCAATACAGACCCATGCAGTTTGGTCCGATTACCCGGGTAGAGGTATTGCTGAGTAGCCCTGTTATTTTATCCTCTAATATCCTTCCTTCTTCCCTTCCCGACTCGCTGAACCCGGAGGTAAAAATGGCTACTGATCTTACTTTCTTGGCTACACAATCCTCAATTATCCGGGGAACTATGGGTGCCGGGACCGAGATGATTACATGATCCACCGGTTGGGGAATGTCTTTTAGAGTTGGATAAGTTTGGTAATGGGCGAGGTTTTTCAAACCGGGGTTGACCGCATAAAGGCTCCCGGGAAATCCAATATCCTCCAGCGACTCTAAGAACTCTTTCC
>JAUWWP010000488.1 GCA_030616835.1 Deltaproteobacteria bacterium
GATGAAGGAAAGTTGGTAACCAGGATCGGGGAGGCTAAGGGTAACTATCGGGGGCTCCTGATCAATCCTGCTGCTTACACCCATACCAGTGTTGCTCTCCGAGATGCCATTCTGTCCGCGGGAATACCGACGGTCGAGGTTCACCTCTCCAATATCTATCGCCGGGAAGAGTTTCGCAGGCACTCCTTCGTCTCGGATATCGCCCTGGGCCAGGTGGTAGGATTTGGCCCTGATAGCTACCTTCTGGGCCTGGAGGGGTTGGTAAATTACCTTAAAAGAGAAGACCCAGGTCCTTAGGGTAAAAATTTCGCTCTTGAGTTTCGGGTTGTGGCCCTTTAGTGGTTGGTAAAATTCTGTAAGATATCGGTTGGGAGGATAAACGGTTGTGGTTGCGTTTGTAGGTCGGGCATCCTGCCCGACATAATAGCGGGCTGGAAGCCCGCCCTACAACATATCGGGATTCGTAAAGCGGTTATGAATGAAATCAAAAAGCCAATTAGCGGTGAGTGTGAGGGAAAACGCAACCTTATGACGCCTGTCCTGAGCCTGTCGAAGGGAAAGACGAAACGAGCCCCGTAGAAATAAGTTGCTAAATGTGATTACCTTCGATATATATCGAGAATTTTTCACGGGGCGAGCAGCGCAACCGAATAACGAATGACTAATGGGAGTCTGGTCAACTTGTCCTGAGCTTGTTGAAGGGTTCAGGACAAGTAATTTGGATGTTTACGCTGAATCTGGGATAATGAGTAAACACCGGGTAGCAAAGATTAGAGAATTGTTGAAAAAGAAGAAGTTAGATTGTCTGCTCATAATCGCACTCCCGAACCTTCGCTATCTCAGCGGTTTCTCTGGCAGTAGCGGGGCCTTGCTAATTACCAGAGAGGACGGCTTTTTTTTAACCGATTCTCGCTACCGCAGCCAGGCCCGGAGGGAGGCCAAAGGATTCGTAGTTAGGCAGTGCCGGAAGATAATTGAGGGGATTGCTGAGTTTAGCCGGTCAGCAGGTATAAAGAGAATGGGGTTTGAAGCCAGCCACCTTACCTATCAGGACTATCAGAGGCTTAAAGAGCTACTCCTTAAGGTAAAGCTAATTCCCGTTAGCAAGGAGTTAGATAGCTTACGGGCAATCAAGGATAAGGGGGAGATTAGTTTAATCAAAAAGGCAACCCGGATTGCTGCCCAGGGCTTTCTCGAGCTAAAAGATACAATTCAGCCGGGTTCCCGGGAAAGGAATCTGGCGATAGAACTGGAGCACCAGCTTAAAAAAAGGGGATCAGGAGAGCTTCCTTTTGAGATTATTGTAGCCTCAGGCCCCCGGGGAGCCCTTCCCCACGGAGTGGCAAGTGAAAAGAAGATTCGCAATGGGGAGGGGATAGTTATAGATTTTGGTTCCCGTTATAAAGGATACTTTTCCGATGAGACCTGCACCCTTCTGATGGGGAGCCCTACCAGGAAGCAGAAAAAAATATATCAAATCGTAAAAGCGGCTCACGACAAGGCTATAGATTTCATCAAACCAGGGAGAAAATCTTCCCAGATCGACGAGGTTGCCCGGCATTATATTCACCAGGCTGGCTATAGCCACGGTTTCGACCATGCTCTGGGACACGGCGTGGGACTGGCAATTCACGAAGAGCCCCTGATCTCACCAGATTCTTCAACGGTGATCGAGGAGGGGATGGTCTTTACTATTGAGCCGGGAATATACCTTGAGGATTGGGGAGGAGTCAGGATCGAGGATATGGTAGTAGTTACCCGGGAGGGCTGCAAAGTGCTAACCCAAGTTTCTAAGGAAATAGGGAGCATTATTCGGTGCTGAGGAAGGGAAAATTTGACTTTGGATAGTATATGTTATATAATGAAAGAGATGTAGTAAAAATTAAGAGGGAAGAAATGGCCGATCGATAAAAGCAAAATCGTTGACGCAGCCAATAAATATCTGCAGAAGGGTCAGATAGATAAGGCTATTAAGGAGTTCTCCAAGATCGTCGAGGTTGATCCCCGAGATGTTCGAGTCCGACTTAAACTGGGTGAACTATATGCCCGGAGGGGAATAAGGGAAGAAGCGGTTAATGAGTATCGCCTGGTGGCCCAGGAGTATACCCGGGCTGGATTTTACTCCAAGGCAGTTGCCGTTCTTAAACAGGCTCTAAAGGTTGATATGCGCCAGGTTGATATTTACAGTAACCTGGGAGACCTTTACCAGAAATTAGGGCTGACTAAGGAATGTCAGGAGACGCTCAAGAGGATCGTGGAGTTGGATTCTGAAAACCTCTCTAATCGAGTTAAACTGGCTGAGAGTTATTACCAAGGGAATCTGCGGAAAGAGGCTGATGAGGAGTTCGGAAGGGTAATAA
>JAUWWP010000586.1 GCA_030616835.1 Deltaproteobacteria bacterium
CCCAGGCCAAAATCCAGTCCTAATGCGAGGAACGATGCCGGAATGGCTCCCGCCAGGATAAGGGTCGGGTTCACTGTGGACATACCGCGCCAGATATGGGTTCCAAGGCCGCCCGCACCGATCAGGGCTCCCAGGGTAGCTATCCCGACGGTTATTACCGTCGCGGTCCGCACCCCGGCCATGATCACCGGTATACTCAAAGGAAGCTGAACCTTAATGAGCACCTGCTGCGGAGTCATACCCATTCCCGTAGCCGCCTCAATAAGTGCGGGATCGACTTCCTTGATACCCGCATAAGTGTTGCGGACAATCGGCAGCAGGGCATAGAGGAATAGCGCCACGATTACCGGAAGTCTCCCGATTGACGGGAGCCCAAGGATGCCCATCAGCGGCATCATGAAGCCCAGCAGGGCCAGGCTGGGTACGGTTTGAATTGCGCTAATAGAGCTCAGGACGGGCATCCGGAGGTGCCGGGACTTGGTCACTGCTATTCCCAGCGGTACCCCTGCCAGTACGGCAAGGCCCACGGCAATTCCCGTCATCTCTATATGCTCATAGACATACTGTAGAACATCACCGTGGTTGTCGGCAAAAAATTGTAATAACTTATTCATCTCGGGACTATTTCCTATTATTCCGGGTTAACCTCTGTGTTCAGTTGGGGCTTTATTTTTAATGTCTGAGTAAGTTTTGCTCCAACTGGGTGTGGTGCTTTCGGATGAAGCCCTCGACGAACTCCGAGGCCGGTCGCTCAAGGATGGACTGTGGTTTGTCCAACTGCAGAATACAGCCATCGTTCATGATCGCAATCCGCGAACCCAGCTCGAATGCCTCGAAGATATCGTGGGTGACGAATACTATCGTCTTGCCGATGCTCCGGGCAATCTTCCCGAATTCTTCTTGGAGCCCCTCGCGGGTAATCGGATCGAGGGCACCGAACGGCTCGTCCATAAGCAAGACCTCCGGGTCGCCCGCCAGGGCCCGGGCTACCCCCACCCGCTGCTGCTGACCGCCGCTCAGCTCGTTAGGATACCTTGCCTCGAATTCCTCCGGCGGGAGCCCCACGAGGTTCAAGGTCTCCCGCACGCGGGTTTGCGCATATTCTTTGTCCCAGCTTAGCAGCGAGGGGACGATTCCGACATTTTTACCTACGGTCATATGGGGCA
>JAUWWP010000477.1 GCA_030616835.1 Deltaproteobacteria bacterium
CTTTCTCCATTCCCTCGCCGTCATCAATTACCCGGATCAATCTTTTTCCTCCCTCTTCAATCTCCACCTGAATCTTTGAGCTCCCCGCATCCAGGGAATTCTCTATTAGCTCCTTTACCACCGAAGCTGGCCTTTCCACCACTTCCCCGGCCGCGATCTTGGTGCTTAATTGCTCCGGCAACACCCTTATCTTCCCGGCCATTGAGCTCTCCTTCTTTAATTATCCAGCCTAAGCTATTGACAATCGGCTTACTGTCAAAGTATATACCAACTTCCTGCCCAGTTCAAGGATTAAATCCCCTGAAATTTCCTCGAAAATCCTTTAAGTTCCCTGAACTGGAATGATCAACCCATATAATGCGTGAACATCCGAATCATTGGTATATTAACAACTTACTTGCACCTGATTGGTGTAGGGGTTTGATTTTCAGCCTTCGCAGTCCGCCTCAGGCGGACAAAGTAGGCTTTTGCAATTTTCATTTTGCAATTTCTAATGAGGGTCTTGACCATGCCGTAGGATGCATGGTAGATTATGAAAGGAGGTTAATTAGGAGGAGCGCATGGTCTATATCCCGGGATTCCTGGTCAATAAAGTGTACGAGCGGGGAAGTCTTAGGAATACCGAAGATGGATTCGAATTTTGTTTCCTCAACCGGATGACCCCGTTACGGATCAGCGGAATGCGCGATATCAGTGTCGAGGTTGATGGGATGCGCTACTCGATTGATAAATTGAGACTGGCACTTGGGGGTCGTCCCATTAATTTGAGCGACGGTCGGCTGGATGAGGTTATCTCTTTCACCAGGAACTCTAAGCTGGTTATCCGGGTGGTTAGCGACCAGCTATCCGATGGCAAACATATCATCAAGATAAACTTCATCACCAATGAATACGGGGGCGCCACCCTCAAGGTCAGCGATACGGTCGGTGAGATCGAGGCTCCCTCCCTCTGGGGACGGATAAAAAGCCGAATCAAGGCGCGGCCAGGACCGCTCTCCATTGAGGGTCAGCTCGGGGGCGTGCCCCTCGACCCTGATTTTTCCCGGCTGGAAGCCGTGCTTCGACGCGAGGAGCCTGACTGCGTTCCCCTCTTCGAGGCCGAAATAGCAATACCCATCCAGGAATGGTTTCTGGGCCGAGAGATAAACAGCACCGCGGATGAGATTGAGTTCTACATCCGAGCTGGCTATGATTTCGTGCCGGTGCTACCACCCTTTTTCTCCCCCCGCCTGATGCGAACCGCTTCTGACAAAGACGGGACTCTGGGTGAGGGCACCCGCCAACGTGCCTGGCTTACCGAGAGCGAGGGCATTATCAAGACCATCAAGGATGTGGAAGAGTTTCCCTGGCCGGCAGCAGAAGAAGTTGACCTCTCGTCATTTTACGAAATGGCCGAACTCCTGCCGTCCAGGATGAAGATACTGGGTATGCTCGTACCAGCGGCCATCTTCGGAAACTGCTCCCAGGCCATGGGGCTGGAGAACTTTTCCTATGCCCTTTACGATGATCCCGCGGTGGTCGAGGCGCTTTTCGAACTCGTAGGCTCTACCTATGTACAAATTACCAAAAGACTTACTCTGGTGCCCCGGCTGGGTGCGGTGCTTATGTCCGATGATCTTGCCTTCACTGAGGGGGCCTTATTCTCACCTCAGGTCTATCGCAAGTATGTCTTTCCCTGGTACAAGAAAATCGGGGAAATTCTTGATAGCGCCGGCTTGCCCTTTATCTTTCATTCCGACGGTAAGCTCTGGGATATTCTGGATGACCTGGCCGACTGCGGGGTCAAGGCCATCCATCCCATTGAGCCCCAGGCCATGGATATCGTCGAGGTCAAGAAGCGCTACGGCAACAAGTTCTGCATCCTTGGGAATATTGACCTGGATTATACTCTGACCCGGGGCACGGTCGATGAGGTAGAGGAGCAGGTGAAGACGAGGATAAGAGAACTTGGCCCGGGCGGTGGTTATTGCCTGGCGGCCTCCAACTCCATCCCCGACTATGTCAAGCCGGAGAACTATAAGGCGATGGTCGAGGCCGGGAAAAGATACGGCAAATATCCAATTCGTGTTTGATCCAACTATAACTAAAGGAGAGCAATTATGGCAATCGAGGCTCAAGTCAAGAATTTACACGAATCCTCTTCTGAAACTGAATCGCCTGCGCAGGAGCGCATTGCCCGGCTTCGGCACCGATACCAGAGCGGTCCGGCATATATTTCGATCGAGCGGGCGAAATACTATACTGAGAGCTGGATGGAGACCGAGGACAAGGGAGTTTCGCTTCCTGTCCGGGTGGCGCTGGCGATGAAGAATGTCTATGAGAAGATGACCCAATATCTTGATCCTGATGACCGGATTGCCGGATACTGGAGCGAATTCTTCCTGGGAATACCTATTGATATTGAACGGGGAGTATTTAACCAGGTTCTGGAAAC
>JAUWWP010000566.1 GCA_030616835.1 Deltaproteobacteria bacterium
ATTAAAGCACTTTCAAGAAAATCATATTCCGGTAGTAGTGCTAAAGGGAGCTGCATTGGCTGCCGCCGTATATCCCCTTCCTTCTCTAAGGATAATGTGTGATGTTGATCTACTTTTTAAGAAAGCTGATGTGGCCTTGGTTGATTCTTCTTTGTTGGATCTGGGGTATATACCTCAAGCTCAGGATAAATGGCAGGAAGAGAAAATTCATCATATTTATCTTAGTCCTAATAACTTATTTGGGCTAGAAGTCCACTGGGCACTGTCATCAGCAAATATCCCCGCTACTATTGATGTTATCAAGATGTGGCAGCGAGCGGGACCCTTGCAAGTTGAGGATGCTGAGGCACTTACGCTGTCTCCCGAGGATTTAATCCAGCATCTCTGCATTCATGCTCTTCCTCATCACAATTTCTATTCTTCTATCCAGCTAAGGAATGTTTACGATCTTTGGGCTATCATCGACAAATATGGAAGTGACAAAGTCGACTGGGATTATCTGGTAGAGGGCTGCAGGCAATACCGGACGGGCATTTTCGTTTATCTTGCTCTGAGGAAGTTAGATGAATCAGGAGAGTTTCCTTCCTTGAAGGAGATTTTAAAAAAGTTTGAACCCACCGTCAGTGAATACAAGCTCTCATATCTACTGGAAAATGAGTCTTTCCTCAACCTCGATAATTTAACCGATCCTATTGTTGAGGCAGTGTTTGAGCTGCTCCGGGAAAAAGGAATAATTCCCAGAATAAAGTACTTAATAAAAAAGGCGTTTCCCCCTTCGGCTATTTTGGTTCAATACTATAATCTTTACAATCTTTCTCCTTCCTCTAAGTGGATTTACCTATATTATTTTCTTCGTCCATTTATCTTATTCGGCAAACATAGGCGCAGACTTAACCTCTCTTCTCTTCAGAGTCTCTCTCGCATCGGAAAACTAAAGGCCGAAATTACTAACAACTAATAGGGAATGTTCGCCCTCACTGAGATTCCAGACTAGAGAAACCGTGATATTTAAGGTATGGAGTTATCTATTTGCAACACCGTCGGCTAACAAGACCCTGAATGATCGGGTTCTCCTCGAGGAAGGGATGCCTCATTCACCAATAGTCGAAAAGGTCGTCGGATCACCCATTTATTCCTGCCTGGCAGGAGCCGGCCGATTACCCGCCGGCCCAGAAGGAGCTGAAGCTCGGTTCCCGTAGATCGGTTAAAACAAAGGATACGGGTGTCCACCCCGAAAGGTAGCCATCGCCTGAGGATGCCTGTTTGGGCGAGGCGGTAATAGATGGGGTGGAGGAGGGGAGATATCTTGGAGTCTATCATCCGGATGATTCTGACTCCAAACGCGTATGATCGGCCCCCGAACCCCCCGGAAATCGAGCGCCGCCAGTTTCCCCATTGGGCCCCGACCACCCGTCCCACGATGCGATCAGGGCTGAGGAGCCAGGGATCAAGGTTACTATTGTGGTCCCCCCGGGTCCTTACTCCTTGAGCGTCAACGGAGGTGACCCGGTGAACAATCATGCTCTTACTTCCCGGAGGACGAAAAACAATCACATCCCCACGGTGAATTTCTTTCCCCTGGTAAGGCACCACCTGGAGTAAGTCAGGGGC
>JAUWWP010000191.1 GCA_030616835.1 Deltaproteobacteria bacterium
CCATACAGCTCCAGGGCCTTTTTTGCCTGAGGAGCATAGGTGCCCTTAGGCACCAGTTTCAGATAGCGGCGGAATTCAGCCCGGGCCTTCTTCATACTTCCTTCCCGCAGGTAGAGTTCACCCAGAAAATAGGTAACATCCCCATATTTGGGATCGATCTTTTTCACCAGCTTATAATGCTTAATTGCCGTCTCCGCCTCCCCGACCCCATCGCTGAGCTTTGCCAGTTGGTAATGGGCATCGATATGGCCGGGATCAAGCTTGACCGCATTGCGGTAAGAATCTATCGCTTTAAAAACCTGTTCCCGCTTCTGATAAAGGTTTCCCAAAACATAGTGGGGCTCGGCGAAAGTTGGATCTAAATCGAGGGCTTTTTTATACTGGGTAATTGCCAGGTCAGTGCGCCCTAACCGGGAGAGCACCCTTCCCCAGCCCAGATAGGCTCGGGCCGAGGTGGGGTTGAGTTTGAGAATAATTCGGTACTGCTTCTCGGACTCGTAGAACTGCTCCTGCTGGAAATACACATCGCCCCGCCAGTAGTAGGCATCTTCGTATTTCGGGTCCAGGTTTAAAACCTCCTGGTAGCTTACCAGGGCCCGCTCCAGAGAGCCGCTCAGGTGATAGATCCGGCCGGAGATGAAATAGAAATCCTTTAATTCATCCTGGGATAGGGATTGAGAGTAATCGCGGAGCAGGATCTCGATATTTTCCTGTGCTTCCTGGTAGTCCCTTTTAAATTCAAACAGAAGCTTAATCAGCTCAACTCGAGCAGGTACCCTCTCGGGTTCAAGCTCCAGGGATTTTTTATAAGAGCCAATTGCCTCATCAAGTAACTCATTTCGCCAGTAACACATACCCAGAGCATACTGCCACTCACTGCTATCAGGCTTTAGCTCCACTATCTTTTTTCGGTGGACCAGGGCACCGCGATGATCCTCGATCTTCTCATAAAGGGTAGCCAGATAGACGTAGGCCTGAAGGAGTTCCGGGTAATACTTTATGGTATCCTTTAGGTACTTGATCGCCAGCTCTGCCTTGTTCTCTTCCTGGAAATAAATGATCCCCAGGATGTATAGTGATTCCCAGTCCTCCTTATCCAGTTCCACTGCCCGCAGGGCAGATTTTTCCGCCTCCCCCACCTCTTTCTGGTCATAATACATAATACTGGCAACTATCCGATACCCACGAGCTAAATTCGGGTCTATCTGGATGGATTTCTGGGCTAACCTTAGAGCCTCGGCGAGCTTCTCCTGATCACTAATGGCCCTTCCCCAGCGCAGGTAGTCTTCCGCCAGGGCGGCTAGCGCCGGGGCAAATTCCGGATCGATCTCCAGAGCCTGCTTAAACTCCTCCTCCGCCTTTTGATACCCTTCGAGACTATATTGGGATAGATACTCAACTCCCCTTTGATAAAATTCTTCGGCCGTTCCTTTAAGTTCAGGAGCCGGGGCCGGACTAGGAGTAACTACCTCTTCCTTCTCCCCGGGAAGTAATTTCTTGAGATAATCCCTGGTTAGATAAACCGAGAAGGCTACGGCGGCAAGAACTATTATTAAAACACTGTAACGGACCAGCTTCCCTATTTCGAAGCCCATCTTTTTCGCAGTCACTACCTTAGGAACCTCTGCCGGTTTTACCACCTTCTGCTCGGGTGCTTTAGGGGGCTTTACCTCTTCTGGAGGGACGGCTCTGAACAGCTCAGCTAACTCCGGAACAGTATAGGCCTTCTGCCAGATCCCCCCTGCTTGAGAGATCTTAGCAAACCCGCCGATCTTCTTCTGTTGAACCAGTTTTTTTAGGGTGGGAAGATCATAGGGACCGACGGCAGTACCGTCTTCCAAGATTACCTTCCATTCTTTGGGGCTTGGAGTGGCCTTGGGGGCCTGTCTTGCCTCGGCCTTCTGGGTCTGTCTCTCCGCGGCAACTTCGAGAGCGCACTTGCGGCACAGCGGAACTTTGGAAAGAATCCTTTTATCGGCCGGATTTCCGCACCTGCTACAGAACTGGAATTCTTCCCCAAAATTGTTTTTTTCAAAAGGAGGCATAATTTACCTTATGCGTAGGGGCCAATTCTTTCAACAGACCCGGGGCAAGCCGATCAGGCTCCCGTTAGTTATTCCTGCCTCCGCCGTAAAGCCTTGTGCTACGGCAGGCAGGCGTTATTCGGTTGCGCAGCTCGCCCCGTTAGAAATTCTCGATATTTATCGAAGGTAATCACATCCAGCAACTTATTTTTACAGGGCTTGTTTCGTCTATCGTTATCTGTTTGCGTTTCCATTATAATTTTTGTTTTTGTTTTCATCGATAACCGCTTTACGAAACCCGATTCTAGCTGCGCAACCTCAACCGATTGACCCAACCTATCTTTTGACAGGCTCAGGACAGGTAATTCGGATATTTACATATAATTTGGTCTTATCTTTCCATAAAAATAAGGGTGATCCAGAGTAACCCCTTACCGTGGGTTTTGCTATCTCCTTGAACCAGGCCGATCCCCAGGTAATTATAGCCCGGATCGAGAGTATACTCCAGACTTAAAACCTCTTTAATAGTATCGGAAAGAAATATGCTCGCAGCAACTCTTTTGTATCTGATCGAGCTCCTTTCCACCAGATTAATGAGCTTTCCTCCCTGAGGGGTGTTATAAGAAAAGTTATCAAATTTAAGCATATTTTGGCTGTGCTCCTGGGCGATACGACTGAGGACCCGCTCTTCCTTGAGGCTGGGAACTCCCCTTTTCTCTCTTTTCCCATTAATAATATTCAGGATTTCCTCTTTTGACCTCAGAGGATCAACCCTATCAATAATCTTTATAAAGTTCTGAGTGATGTGCATAATCTGAGCCCCGGAGGGGTCCTGGCCAAAGGCGATCCCCACCCCCACCCGGGTGGCCTGGGGATCTATGATATTGAGCCGGTGCCCCGGGCTCTCCATCAGGTGCTCTTCAGCCCTTCTAAGCGAATAGTCCTGAGCGATATTCTCGGTAATGTTGGAGTAGGCAATGCTGCTGCGGGTAATCCTATCCTGAGGGGTTCCGCTCCGCGGAGAATAGTGAGCAAAGAAGTGATTATCTCTCATATCCATGCTGTGCTGACGGGCGATCTGCGAAAGCTCTGGTAGCACTCGGAGTGGGGGGAGACGATATTTTTTTCTATCCTGATTAATTAGCTTAACCATCTCTCTTTCTGCCTCCTTAGAGCTGCGGTATTTCACCTCAACCTTTAATGGTGAAAGTTCAGGCCGGGCAGGAGGCTTTACCCCGAGATAGACCGGGAACAGGGCCAGGATCTTCGGCCCCTGGTAGTCTTCCCCCATGATCTCTATTTTATACCTCCCTTGGCCCTCATTAAAAGAAATCTCAGCTTCAATAGCTCTCCCTCGCTTTTTTCTAAGGGCTACTTCCCTTACCTCTCCACGGGGATTAGCTATCAGGATCTGGGGATTTTTATTATCTCCGAGAATCTCCGCCTTTAATAGATAAGTTTCGTCCGGGCGGACAA
Organism: Deltaproteobacteria bacterium; assembly: GCA_030616835.1. Classification (GTDB taxonomy): domain Bacteria; phylum Desulfobacterota. Next base: position 3,501 of record JAUWWP010000191.1, read on the forward strand.
GCTGGGGGAAGGGCTCCATTTTTATCCCTCTTTTGGTAAAAATGACCGTAGCGACATGGAGGTAGCCGAACTCGGCGGTGCCGATACCGATATGAGAATACCGATTGCGGAGAATATCCTTTAAGAATTCATCCGTCAGATTGTCGCTTAATGACACCTCCCGGGAATATCCTGTGGCAAAGGCATAATAGCCGGGATCCGCCAGGCCGTTTTTCAGAAGGTAATAATCCATCACCCCCCGGTCAACCAGATTAATCTTCCCCGGAGTTTTACTTAATAACTCCTGGCTGTGCTCTCTGGCCGCTTTTACCATTTTATAGTCCAATTTGATAGGAGCTTTCTGGTTAAAAAATCCATAAATCTTTAGCTCCTCGTTATTTAGAGGGAAGGAGATAGGCTCTCCGGAGGCATAGATGGCTATCTCCCGATGGCAACCTAAAAAACAGAAAAGGAAAGAAAATAATAAAATGAAAGCTCGCTTTTTATTCATAATAAAAGCTCTGTTAGCTTTATTTACAATATTTATTATAGATAGCCCCAGATGTCAAACCTAAAATATAGATTGTAGATTTTAGATTCTAATGACAAAATCCAAATTCAATCATTTACATTTTGCAATTTGCACTTTGCAATTAGCCGCAGGCGATCCATTGACCAAATCCCCCTCCCCTAGCCCCTCAACTCACTCAAACCCCAATGACCAAATCTTAAAAGGGAAAGCTTCTTCGTGTAATTCGATTAATTCGTGGTTCAAATCTCAATTTAATTCTTTGCAATCTGCAATTTATATAGCCCGCCTATTTCTTCTCTTACTCCTTGATTTTATTCAACATTTTTACAACTAAATAAGGAAACTCTCCGGGCAGTTTTTTATTTGACAGGGATAGTTTTATCCTAGTATTATATAGTATGAAAAGGGGGGATAGAATATGAGGAAGGAAAAGAGGGCTATTTTATTTCAATTGGTCTCTCTTTCTCTGGCTTTTATTTTTATAGCAACCGGGTGTGGGAAGGAAATAGACACAACCCCTCCTGATACCTCGATAACCTCAGGACCATCTGATCCTACCAATCAGACCTCTGCTACCTTTTGGTTTATAGCTATCAGACCCTTCTGCACATTTGAGTGTCAGATGGATGGAGGGGGTTATACATCCTGCACCTCACCCAAGACTTATGATGGGCTTTTGGATGGCAGACATACATTTGAGGTTCGGGCAACTCATAGAGCAGGTAAAACTGACCCAATTCCTGCCTCTTATATCTGGACAATTGATACCCAGCCTCCAGATAATCCGGTGGCTGCTCCGGCGGGGGGTAGTTATTGTACGACTACCACGGTTAGCCTTACTGCGAGTGACGGGACGATCTACTATACCCTTGATGGGAGCGGGCCTACTACCGGGAGCCCGGTTTATACGGGGCCGATTGAGATTAATGAGGATACAACTCTTAAGTCTATAGCCGTGGATGCCTGCGACAACCAATCAGCAACAGTAACCGAGGTTTATGACATTGACACTGAGCCGCCGACCGGTTTAGCCGCTGCTCCGCCGGGGGGTAGCTACTGTCCAGTCACGGTTAGCCTTAGTGCAAGTGACGGAACGATTTACTATACCCTTGATGGGAGCGGGCCTACTACCGGGAGCCCGGTATATACGGGACCGATTGATATCAACGGGGATACAACGCTTAAGTTTATGGCCGTTGATGCTTGTGGCAACCAGTCAGGCACAGTGACCACGGTCTATGATATTGACACGGAGGTGGTTGTAATCATCACCTCTCCGGTGGATGGAGACATTGTAACCCCTGGCGATGTGACAGTTACCGGGACTGCGGACACGGATATTGCTACGGTAATAGTTTTGTCTGACCAGGGGCACGTTGAGTCATCTGGGGTTGATCCGGGGGGTAACTGGTCGGTTGCTCTGACGGGGGTTACTGTTCCTTCCATATTTATTGCCGCCATAGGGACGGATGACTGTGGAAATATCGGGAGCGATTCGATAATTGTATATGTGCCAATTGTCTGGTTCGTGGACGACGCCGCCACGGGCAACAATGATGGGACATCCTGGGAGGATGCTTTCACTACTCTTCAGGATGGTGTGAATTCCGCATTAAGCGGACACGTAGTCTTCGTTGCCGAGGGAACATATACTAATTCTCCTGCTTCAACCTCACCCGTACTGACCATGAAGGCCGGCGTTGAGGTATACGGCGGCTTCACCGGAACCGAGAATGCCCTCTCCGAGCGCGGCAATCCGGTCGATCAACCGACAATACTCGATGGCGAAGATACAAGTTGTCATGTAGTTGTCGGTTCCTCAAATGCCCGCCTTGACGGTTTCATCGTAACAGGCGG
>JAUWWP010000270.1 GCA_030616835.1 Deltaproteobacteria bacterium
CGGAGGTATCCAGGTAAACCATAACCGAGGTCGTCCCGGATTTACCATCAAAAACATTCGCCGTAATGGTATTCCATCCGTCCTCCAGGGTTACCGTCCCGGTGACAACTCCGGTCTGAGGTCCTCCCGGCATCGGAACCATAAAAGAAGTCTGTCCATTTACCAACACTACACAGGTAGCGGGTAATTCAACTTCCGGAGCTGAAACGGTTGCTAAAACCTGGACCCCGGCCGCAACAAGGTCAATATCGTCGGCACTGCTGAAGACCTGTCCGGGGGCAGGAGCGGTAATCTCGACAACCAGCCCCGGAGTATAAATAACCGTCAGCGGGCCGGAATAACCGATAACATTCGGACAATACCAATCAGCAACCCGGGCAATCACGGTATTGGGCCCGGAGACGAAGTTATCCACCGTGAGCGTGGCTTGCCCACCGGCCACCGGCGCGCTATAGGTCACCCCGTTAATCGGGATGAGCACCGTCGAACCGTCCCGGGCATCGGTGGTAACCGTGAGGCTAATCTCTACCTCCGGAGTGCTGGGATCAATATCATCGCCATCATAGACAATGATCGTCCCCACTGCCGGGGCATAGACCTCAATTCTCCCGGCAAGGGCATTTACGTTGAATACCCCCGTCGGACTCTGCACATATCCGGCGTCATCGTTTGCGTAGAGGAAAATATCGTGGGTGCCCGCAGCAGTGACCTGGAAGCAGAGATTGACGATATTCATGCTCCCGTAAACCTCATTCAGGAAAAAACTCTGATCAATTTTCAGTATCCCCGGGGCACCGTACTGGTTGTAAGCAGGCTCGGTCAACCAGTTAGCCGCAGGATCACCGGTAGGCGGTCCGGTCCAGGGAGCGGGCACATTCTGATCCGGGCCACTCACCCCGAAGTTCGGCGCCACCAGAGTGAGCGCTCCTTGATCAAAGTCCACATAGAACTCGAAAGCTTCAATAGTGCTGTTAGGACCTGACTCCGGTAGATTGATGTTGATCGGAACCATCACGATCTGCCCGACCTGGGCCCTTATCACCCTACCCACTCCAACATCATAGTCACTCAAGCCAAACATCTGGTCGGTCGTCGGGGCTAAGTAGGTGATTCCACAGGCAGCCGGATCCAAGATCGTGCCCCAGATATCCGTCCCCAAATTGTCATAGACCAAAGGAGGCTGGGTGGGCTGAATGATCCCTACCAGCGGCGGGGTGGTATCTATCAGGAAGTCGGTGACGGCGGAATCAGTAACTCCACACACGTCCGCAGCGGTGGCGGTAGCAGTATAAGCACCATCAGTGAGTCCGGGAACCACCACACTCCAGTTCCCCGCACTCACCGACACATTAACGGTGGGACCCGGCGCGGAGATGGCCAGGGTTACTGTGGTCGGATTCCCCCCGAAGCCATCGTCGGTAGCCGTGCCGGTAAAGGTAACATTGGATGAACACAGGGTAGAACCCGGGGTTGGCAGGGTTATGGTCACCAGCGGGGGCAGGGTATCCACCAGGATAATATTAGGCGGCGATAGCGTCACATTTAAGCAGTTGTCCGTGGCCCGGGCAATGACCGTATTAGGGCCATCAGTCACTCCCGAAAAGGTAAAGCCACTTGGCTGCCAGCCTGCCAGATTTCCTACAATAGTCACATCACAGGCCTGAATCCCACTTCCACCGAGGTCATCACAGCTTGCCGTCACCGTCACAACAGAGGTGCAGAATGTCTTCCCATCAGTAGGAGCAGTGATGGTCACCAAGGGAAAGGTGGCATCCACCAGGATATCCGTCACCATAGCATCGCCAGTAAATCCGCAGACATCCAGTGCGGTAGCGGTCATGGTATATACCCCGTCGGTCAGTCCGAGAACTGTCACATTCCAGTTCCCCCCTACCACCGGCACATTAACCGAACGCACCTCCGGCCCGGTGATGGCCAACACCACGGTAGTAGGATCCCCTCCGAAACTCGGGAGAGGATCAGTTGCGCTACCCGCGACTGGCACATCGCTGGAACAGATAGTACTTCCGGATGTAGGCATTGTGATGGTAACATCCGGGGGCGTGGTATCAATAAATATAGAAACAAGTTGGGACCCAGCCCCAACTGCCACGATCTTCGCAAGTAATGTGTGCTGTCCATCCGGGGTTACCGTGACGTTAACAAAAGTATAGTACGGATCTGTCAGCCAGGGATCGGGAATGTTCTCAATTCTTACAGTATTACCGTCGATCAGCAGAGCCAGGGCATCACCCGGCAAGGCCGTAGCGGTTACCTCTACACTGACCACCGAGGTGCAGAAAGTCTGCCCATCGATCGGGTCAGTAATTCTAATTTCCCCAGGCAAAATGAAAATAGTAAAGGTTAATGTGTTGGGCCCTGCAATTGCAATCGGCCTCTCCCCCGGAATAGCGGGAAAAGTCGCTGCCGGTATCCACGGACAGTAGATATCCACTACCACATTGCCGCTCGGAGTCGTACTTAATGTATCAACGGTTACCGTTATTTGCCCGAATCCCGCTACTCTAACCGTTGGAGAACTCATCGTATTGGCAGTCCAAAGAATCGTGTTATCTCCAGCCGCAGTCAAACCATCCACAGTAACACCACCAAGAGGACCGATAAGCTCCCATAATGTCTCGGCATTAGCCACTTGCAGTGAGGTGGGACCACCAGCATTATGAACTTCCATGGTAAGAACCGCCTTCTCCCCCGGTACCAATGGTCTGACAGCGTTATCAGTAGCGCCCATTAAAACGGTCACGCCAGGAATAGTAATCGAGTATGAAACCATATCAGTTGGCATATTGTCTAAGGTGTTTGTCAAGAAAACTGAAAAGAACAGGATAAGACTGGCATCGGTTGCATCAACCACATCATCGCCGTTAATATCTCCAAATAACCCGGTATCCCACATAATGCCACGCCATCCATAGGATTGATCAGGTACTCCGCTAAGCACATGTCTTATTGCCCCGGAATCACTGGCATTGAGATATATGTTGTTACCACTTCCAATTTGCTGATTATCAACATCGCCGTATTTCGTTAACCCAATAGCCTGGCCGTGGGCCGTTGAGCTGGTTAAGACCATAAAGCCCGCTGCCAAAAGGCAAACCCCTACCAGAATCCCAATTCTCTTTCCCTTCATTTTACTCCTCCTTTTTGAATCGTTACTTGTTAACTTTTTGTCATTTTTTCCAATTCTTAATTTCATCTAATCCTCCTTTTTTTAAAAATAAAAAACGCCTTTTCTAAGGTTAAAAAAGGCGTTTTTTAGACTATTAAACCGGAATACAAAAGACTCTTCTGCTTCGGCAATCCAGTTAAAAAATAACGGAAGTTGCGAGCTAATGGGCATAAAATTATCTCTTTAGCCTTGCTTTTGAAGCTTAACTCAGTTTAAACATTTTTAACACGCCATAAAAATGCTGTCAAGCAAAAAGTTCATTTTTTTTTTAACTTTTTTAAAAAAATTTTTTTATACTAAATGTAGGGTATTATGAAACTTAAGCTACTAAATATTGTAAAATTCAGTCAAAAAAATCGGGGGGGGAAACCACAAATTTCACTAATTTCACGAATTGTCACTGGTGAAACTTGTCCTGAGCCTGACGAAGGAATGGCAATCATTTTTGCAGATTTTAGACCTGAAATCTGCAATCTGAAATCTACAATCTAATTCTATTTTCATTTTGCAATTTGCATTTTGCATTTTCCTAAGGGCTCAGCCAAACTCTTATCCAGTCCCTACCGTATATTACCGAATCGATCGGATTGATATTGATTACTTCTGCCCGGATGAGATTCTCTCCCTCGACAATTGTTACCGTCCCGGTGAAGCTCCCTCCCCCAATAATTCCGAAATCCCCCTCTGTTCCCGGAGTCGTTCCCGTAACTATTATCTCCACTGTGCTTCCATCTGCCGCCTCGGTGGTGACAGTTACATTGATCTGAACTCCATCTGCCACAAAATCAATATCGGCAGCACTGGTAAAAAAGGAGCCATCGGTGGGAGAGGTAATGGTAACCATAAAACCTTTATAATCAGCAATCAGCGGGGCGGAATAACCGATATTTTCCGGGCAATACCAATCAGGCACCCGGGCAATCAAGGTATTGGGCCCGGAGGAGAAATTATCCACCGTAACCGTGGCTTGTCCCCCGGCTACCGAGGCAGTATAGCTTATTCCTCCTACCGGTATGGTTACTATCGAGCCATCCGGGGCATCGGTGGTAACCGTAAGGCTAATCTCCACCTCGGGAGTGCTAAGATCAATATCATCACCATCATAGACAGTGATCGTCCCCGGCGTCGGGCTATAGACTGAAATGCTCCCGGGAAGGGCAGTAAAGGGCTGAATGACTTCATCGGCCTTGATATATGCACCCTC
>JAUWWP010000127.1 GCA_030616835.1 Deltaproteobacteria bacterium
ATTTTGAATTTTGGTCATTTAATATTGTTTAGGATTTGGTGCTTAGTGCTTAGGATTTATTTTAGTTGATACCTTGAAATTTGTCATTTGAACTTTGAGCTTCATTTGAACTTTGGGCTTTGGCATTTGACATTTCTCATTCTTGCCTACCTCGCCCTCTTAAGATACCTCTGAGAGAAAAAGTCATCCTTCAGCCCGGTATCGAATTTAACCTTGATGAGTCTAAAGATAGTCTTATGCTGGTCAATAACATTATGCATCTCCATCTTTTTATGGGTCCAGTAACCCTGGATTTCCTCTTTCCCGGTGTTGGTTAGGATCTTCAATAGCCTCTCCTTCTTGTCATAGAATTCGACCTTGTCCATCAGCCATCTTTCCTTATCGATCCAGAGCTTGAGCTTAGAGTATCCCACATCGGAGCCCTCCTTAGGGATGCACTCTAAGATGTATTCTTTCTCTGTCTCCGCAAGAATCTTCGCCGAATATTTCTTTTCATAGTCACTTTCTCCCATATCCTCGTAAGAGAAATCAGATCCCATAAAACTCTCATTTTTAACGTGTGAAGCGATCCTTCTAATCTTCTTAAAGGCGGGCATATAAATGTACATCTGTTCATCGGAGAGAGCAAGGAAAGCCACACCCTTGACCTCTGCTGGCGATAAGAACCTCATTAGGCTCTTTTCATCACCCTTCAGGTAATACTTTATCCGGCGGATTTTCTCTGAACCGTCCTTCTCAACCAGGATCATCTCCGCTTCGTATACCGTATCAGCAGGGGCATTTCTCGTCTCCGCAACCCTATCCATCACCTCCTCGCCAGTGATTCCATAAGCATCGGCCGAGGGTAGAAGTACTGCAAAAGCGCAGAAAAATGCAACAAACCATCTTCTTTTCATCGTCTACCTCCTTTTCTCCTATAAATCCAAATGTCAAAATCCAAATGACAAATGAATATCAAATGACTAAATGCCAAATATCAACTGAGAAACCCTAAATCCTAAATCCCAAATCCCAAACAAATCCCAAATCCTAATGTTAAATGTTCAAAACAATCCCTTCGAGAGGTCTGTCATGAATGGAGTCGAAGAGTTCAAGACATGGTTTTGAATTTTGGCTTTTGGTCATTTGAAATTGTTTAGGATTTGGTGCTTAGTGCTTAGGATTTATTCATAAATTTTGTCATTTGAGCTTTGGATTTCATTTGAACTTTGGACTTTGGCATTTGACATTATATTTTCTTTCTCTGGCTATGATAATTCTGTGGGAGAATTCTGTCTACCCACTCTATTCCGTGAAGAACCCAAAATCCTGACAAATCTCGGCTTTGTGGTTAAAATCAGGGCCGGCAGGAGGGTTAATGCTCCCAGGGCGCTAATAAACATCAACAGGGCAATAAGCCAGCCGAAGCGCTGGATTGGAACCATACTTGCTCTCACCAGGACAATAAACCCCATCATTACTGTTATGGCATTAATAACAATGGCCCTTCCGGTAGTTTTCAGAGTAACGATCAGAGCCTCCGATTCTCTCTTTTCTTCCCTCAGCTCGGAGCGGAATCTGGAGGTAAAATGAATAGCATAATCTATTCCTATTCCGATAGCGATACTGGCGGTCATTACCGTCATATCATCTAAAGCGATACCCAGGTAGCCCATCAGACCGAAACATATTATCACGGTCAGGACAATGGGGACGATGGAGATCAACCCCCCGACCAGAGACCGGAGCTGAACTATTAGGATTAGTAAAACCAGAGCCAGGGCAAAGAAGAGGCTTAAAAGCAAGCTTCTAACTAATTGATAGTATATCTGCAAGAAAATCGGAGGTAGTCCGGTCTGCTGGAGTGATAACCTCTGAGGGTGAAGATCTTTACCGGGATCAGAGCCAATCAGATTAAGGTAGCTTTGATAATCAAGGGCAGTATGAGTTTCATTCATCTCCCAGAGATCGGCCTTGAGATCCCTTAAAAAGTCCCGATCCGAGCTTAAATTTAAGGGCAACATTGCTTTGACTTCTGCCATTAGCTTTAAAACCCGATATTCCTCCCTTTCTTGCTCAATAATCGCATAAAGGGACTCAGCCGCATAGCCCATAGCCTCAGGGTCTTTGGCGATAGTCTCCTCAGTGAGGTTTTCTCTAAGAATATTCCTGATCTCTTCCTCACTCAGCCCCCCTCCTTTTAATCTTTGAGTTATCTCGGCTACTATTCGCTCCACTCGCTCCATTGAATCAATTTCTATATCACATTCGTCGCCCTCAAAATAGCCTTCCATCCTTGTCCTGATCCTTTCAAGCAAATCCTCATCAAATACCGGCTTCCCCTGGCTGAGGGATCGGGAAATAATTGCCCATAGCCCCCTTGTCGAGTAGGCATTTTCAACAACCTCCTTTCGATTGCTTAACGCCACTAAATCCCCCCTTATTCCCCCCTTTTTCAAAGGGGGGTTAGGGGGGATTGCCCTTTGAAAAAGGGGGGTTAGGGGGGGATTTTCATCAAACTGGCACTCCGGGCACCTCCCCTTGATATCAAGACCTATCCGGGAAAGGATATTTTCCACTCGCCTTTCCACTAACACTTGCTTAAGCTTGGATTCTGCCTCAGTGATATTAATCTCGACAAGCTTTGTCTTTACCTTGCTTTTCAGAAATCCATTGATTTTATTGACTATCTCAACCATCTTTGCGGTATCCATGGTTCCCATGGTTGCCTGAATTACTGCCTCATCCATCTTCTTGTTAACCAGGAGATCCAGGATCTCATTCCCCTCGAGAAAAAACCAGAGGTTTCCCACTCCCTCTCTTGTATCCGGAATAGCACTGCGGTCATTCATCATATCGTTGGTCTCACCGATAAGATCAGCAATGGAATGGGGATGGTGCACATGGGGAAGGGACCTGAGAAACTTTTCCACTTTTATCATCTCTTTGAGGACAAAGGGGTTTTTGATATCTCCTTTGATATGGATCTGGACGGGGATGGAGCCACCGAATTTTTCCCGCATCATCTGCTCCGTCACTCTTAACTCGCACCCTTCTTTGACGTATTCCTCCCAATTTACCTCTCTGTTCAGCCGGGGAAGACCGGAGAGGAAAGCAATGGCAATAATCAGGGCCGAGATTAGAATCCCCCTTTTATTTTCAATTACGAAGTTTCCCAACCTCTCCAAAACCCGACTTAGCTTTGTCCGGCTGACCTCACCCCCTTCCTGCGCATCAACTACCTTTTTCGTTACTTTTAAGGTGGAAAGCACGGCGGGGAGGAAGACCAGGGAGAAAATCAGGGCAAAGAAGATACCAATCGCAGTAAACATCCCGGCCTCCCTGATCAAACTCATATCGGAGCTTAGAAAGGATAAGAATCCGATCATCGTCGTCACCCCGGCAAGAATAATGGGAAGGCCCACCTTGCTCATGGCCCTGGTCAGCCCCTTTATTTTATCCGGGGCATCTCTGACCTCTTCATTATATCTATTGATCATATGAATGCCATAGGCGCTTCCCACGGCAATCAGCAATACCGGGATGAGAATCGAGGCCATGGTAAAGGAGGCCCCGAGGAAGCTCATTAGCCCCAGCGACCAGAGGGTGCTGATGATGACGGTAATCAGGGGTAGAAAGACCCCGCGCCCACTGCGGAAGCTCAGATAAAGGGTGAGCATGACCAGGAGAATTACCAGCGGGATTAATATCTGGTTGTCTTTGGCAATCATATCGTTTATCAATACCATCTGGAAGGGCATGCCGGCATAGTAAACCTCTTCTCTGTCTTTTCCTTCCTGCCGGTAGAAATCATCAGTCATTTTTCTCAATTCAGTTCCTACCTTAAACTGGTCTACTCCCTCCCTTATCCGGCAGACGATGGTGGTTACGGTGCCATCAGAAGATACCAGGCTGCCGGTATACATCTCTTTGTCAAGGGTGTATTCACGGAGCCTTTTGAGCGTTTCCTTTGTTTGCGGGATCTTATCTTCCCCGATGATCCTTCCGATCTCAATTCCTCCCTCGATCTTCCTGAGGTCAATGATATTGGTCAGGCTCATCACCTGGGTTATCCCATCCAGACCCTCAAATTTTGCCGTCAAATCTCTAATCCGCCTGAGGGTGCGGTAATTGAAAACTTCATCGGCCTTCAAAGCAATTATGGCCAGGGAGGTGCCCTTGAATTTCTCCGAAACCTCATTAAAAAGAATTACCGCCGGGTCATCCTGAGGAAGGAAGGATAGCATATCATTATTTACCCGCAGGTCTTTAAGGAAATATAAGGAAAGGGCAGTAATGAGGACAACCGCGATAATGATCGGGGTTCTTAATCTAATAACCAATTCCGAAAATCTCTGCATTATATTTTCTAATTTAGCTATTTATATAATACGTCTTAAATACCTGCGAAGAATATTTCATACATCACTTTGCCGATAAATTCTAAATTCTAAATTCTAAACCCTAAACAAATTCTAAATTCCAATTAGCCAAATTCAAAACCATTTTTACTTCTCTAAGATTGCACCAAATATCTTCGTAAATTCAGTAGCTTCTCTGGCAAATCTTAATGTTCTCTCTTTAAGATCATACGACGAGCTCAGGACAGGGTTTTGTATTTTGAATTTTGGTCATTTAATATTGTTTAGGATTTGGTGCTTAGTGCTTAGTGCTTAGGATTTATCCATTTGTCTGTATTTACAACACTGCCCTATGCCCCATTATTTTTGTCATTCTATATAGCTACTTTTCCTTGAGCCTTTCCATAATATAAAATAACCGGCGTAGCGCCGTAATATTGGCCATCACTGCAATGAAGATAATTACAGCTATAAGTAAATATTGTCTGGGCTCATCAAACCAGGGTGCGGTAATGTGCATTACCAGGGGAGAAAAGGTTGCCCCTGCTCCCAGGTAAACTACTCGCTCGGTCCTCTGCATAGCTCCGATCCTGCAACTTACGCCCAATCCCTCCCCCCGTGCCCTGGTGTAACTTACCATCATTGCTCCCAGGTAGGCGGCCATTACTACATACAGCATCCAGTTGTCCCTGAAATAACTCATCAGTCCTAAGAAGACGAAGCTTTCTGAGTAGCGATCAAGGGTAGAGTCATAAAAGGCCCCGGATTTCGATTCCATCTTCATGACCCGGGCAACTCGACCGTCAAGATAATCAAAGATGCCGCTGATTATGACGAACCACCCCCCGGCCCCAAACCATCCTCGGTGGAAAAAGTATCCAGCAAAAATACTTATGAGCAGGGAAATAAAAGTAAGCAAGTTGGGGGAAACCTGAGCCTTTATTAAAAAGACCTCAAATGGTTTATCAAACCACATCCACCATTCTCTTATAAATCTGTTTAGCAGTCTTGTGGGGGGATGGGAACGATCCAGAATTTCCACGGCCTTATCCCTTTTCCAATAAATGAAGGCAAAGACACCTATTGAGAGTAGGAAAATACCATTAATTATTGCGATGAGTAAAACCGGTAACCACGCTCCCCAGGGGAAAATTCTCTCTGACATTGCTCTTTCCTTTCCTTTGAGCCCTGCTTTAGCAGGGCCTCAGGAGAAGTCGGGGCAATTCATGAATTGCCCCCACCATGCTAAATCATGGCTTCAATTGAAAATAAAAATGCCTTGATACCCTCTTTCTTAAACCTCTCTTTTAGAGCCCCCACCTCTTTCAGAACCTCTTCCGCTTTTTGCTCATCAACTGCAGTCAAAATAAGATCGTTTGTCCCCGGCCAGATATGGGTATCGAAGCGGGGCTCCGAGGAGGTCCCTAATCCATGAACCCCGGGACTCCTGGTATAGGTCTTTACCTTTAGTCTTGCTAATGCCTCCGTTATTTCACTGCCAATGGCGGAATAATAGACGATCATCACCATCTTCATCTTTGTTTTCCTTATCTTGGATAGACGGCACTTTCCAGTGCCGTCAGCGGGGCTAAAAAGCTCCACCTATCCAATCCATGATTAAATCCCAATTCAATCATTTGCATTTTGCAATTTGCAATTTGCAATTTCTTTCCCGGCTCTTTCTTCAACAATGGAATAAAGGGTAGGGACAAACACCAGGGTTATTAAAGTAGAAACCAGAAGCCCCCCGATTACGCTTATTCCCAAAGGATTCCACATACTTGCGCCCTCTCCCCGCATCAAGGCCAGGGGGAGCATTCCCAGAACAGTGGAAAAGGCAGTCATCAAGACCGGACGCAATCTGGTTGCCCCGGCCTCTCTTACCGCATCACCCATTGGTAACCCCCGCCCCCGGAGAATGTTGGTATAATCAACCAGGACGATGGCATTGCGGACCACAATGCCCACCAGCATAATCATCCCGACAAATGAAATCAGGCTCAGGGTATTTCCGGTCAGGAGTAAGGCCCAGATCACCCCGGTTATGGCAAAGGGAACAGAAAAGAGAATTACCAGGGGATCAAGCAGGGACTCAAACTGTCCGGCCATTACCATATAGACCAGAAGAATTCCGAGGATAAGGGCAATGGTAAGGATCCGGAAAGACTTTGCCTGCTCTTCGGCCGAGCCTCCGAGGATAACCTCTACCCCCTCAGGAATCAGGATATTCTTGAGTTCCCTCTTAACATCCTTAACCACATCTCCCAGCGGCCTATTGTAGAGCCCGGCACCTACTTTGACCACCCTGCCCTGAGATTTTCTCTCGATCTCAATCGGACCTTTTGTTTTCTCAATTCTGGCAATATTGCCGAGGTGAACATCGCTGAACTTAATCGGAAGTCCAGAGGGTAAAGGGATCGCTCGCAGAGGCGAGGGAATAAGAATGTTCTCAATATCCTCGATCTTTTTTCGATCCTCTTCCCGCAGCCTTACAAAGATGTCGTACTCCTCTCCTTCCTCCTGGTAACGGGAGGCTATCTTGCCGGAGAAATTAGTGCGTAAGGTATCGGCAATAATTGCCATATTCAGCCCCAGGGAGGCTGCCTTTCCCCGATCAACTCTTACCCAGAGCTCTGGCTTCCCTCTTTCCCGGGAGGTGGAGATATCGGTTGTTCCCGGGATCTTCTCCAGCATCTCCCTAAGCCTCTCGGCAACCATATCGGTCTGGTCAAAGTCCTCCCCATAAACCTCAATGGTAATGGGCTTATCACCGCCGAAGATCATCTCGGCCATCGGATCAGAAGTGGTAAAGTTAATACTCTTTATCCCGGGAATTTTGGAGAGTTTCTGGCTGATAGCGTGAGTTATCTCCCGATCTGATCTTTCCCGCTCCCTTATTTTCACCAGAGATCCACCAACCATCATTACATTTACATCCTCCCGGCGACCCATCATCGCGCTGAATCCCGTCTCGCTCCTTCCGGC
>JAUWWP010000199.1 GCA_030616835.1 Deltaproteobacteria bacterium
TCCGATTGATCGAAGGCTTTTGATATCAGCGGGGATCCTGCTGGCTGGTATTGAACAGAGGCAAAAGTAGTGTTATTTTGAATGAAAATGGGGACGGCGGGGCTGTTGAAAAAGTATCTTCCCTCCCCCTTGCCTGTCCTGAGCCTGTCGAAGGGATGGGGGATCCCGATGGACATCGGGACGATGTCCATCGGGGTGAAGTGGGGGTGAACAATTGCAACCAAGAATCTCTAATAAAATCCCCCTCACCTCATTCCTCTCCCCGATGGGGAGAGGAGGTTTATGGAAAAAATTTCCTTAAAGAAGGGTTTTTCAACAGCCCCACAGCGCCCGTTTTTTCACCGATTCACCATTTCCGATTTACCATTCCCGATTCACCAATTTTTATTTTATTCTGTCAAGTGTGCGGGCCTTGCTTTTCCTGATATTAGTTATGGAACTAATGGAACACCGTCCCCTTTCATATTTCTTTGCCAATTGACTAAGTAAAGTGCGGGCCTGAGCCTGCAATTAGCAGAAAACAAGACCTGACCCCGAATTCCAGTGATCAATGTTGATGGCTCTCCATTAAAACAAAATCTATATCCGGTGATAAAGCTGATAGTAGCTGGTTAAGTTTCTCAATAGTCGGAATTGATTTACCTTGCTCATACCGGGCGTAAGTATTATGCGACTTCGCTCCCAATCGCTTAGCAACTTCTGCTAAAGTAAGACCTCGTTTCATTCTTTGGCGACGCAGTAAAAACGCACTCAAGGCTGCTAAATCTGAAGAACCAATTTCAAAGTAATCACCCTTCTGGGGAAACACCTCAACTTTGAACCCTTCCTTATTCACAAGTGACTCAATAGCGTCAGCAATCATCTCATAAGCCTCTTTTTTAGTATGGCCTTGCGTCACAACGCTGAGAATCGGCACTTCAATGGCCCAATATTTGCCAACTTTAAACACACGTCCGGCAAAACGCATTAGCTAACTCCTTTTGCTTCTTTAATGATGGCTTTAGCGGTATACTCATTAATCTCTTTATGCCGAGGTACTGCTATTTCACGCTCATCATTTGTCCATATATCGTGTTTATGTCCGTGTCGTACCAACTTCCAGCCAAGCTTCTGCAGTATTTTCTCGAGCTCCCGCCTTTTCATTGATCAAGTATCAATATTACACGCATATGTGTAATTTGTCAACTGAAATATCAACTTCTTCTCGATTTATATTGGACTCAATTTAAAGCTGAAGGATTTTCTTCAATTTAACTTTTGGAAAATAGTGGAAAATAGGGACAGCGCCCGTTTTATCTAATCCCCCAAAGTGGAAAATAGGGACAGCGCCCGTTTTATCTAATCCCCCAATAAAAAAGGGGATGATCTAATAAGAAGTCGGAACTCCTTATAAAACATCCCCTTCAAAAACCATTTTTGGGGCAGGATTATCAAACTGGCCCCCTTTACCTCGGGATTGAACTAATTTTAGCTAAATCTGGATAATCAACACGACATCTCTACCTGCCCTCGCTTCCGTAAATATCTTGTCCATTCTTTCCCCTTATTCTTTAGTCTCTAATGGATAATTAGCTAAAATTGTTTGTCAAAATACCACTTAGAAATGCCTTTTGCAATAAAAAAGTGACCTGAATCACAAAAAAGGCCACCAGTTTGCCAATATCAAAGTTGCCCCCCGACCTACATTGGATACTCCCGTCGGTATCGCGATCCGGTCAGCTCCCCGGGCCGGGGAACAGTGCTAAAATAAATAGGGCTTACGCTCTACTTTCAGTCGGGTAATACCCGGGAAAGAGAGGTAAGCCCTAATAAGTGGTTGATATATTAATAGTCCGCCTTCGGCGGGTTGAATTAACTCTCGATTATTCTAATATCTTCGATATTCCCGCCTCCCGCCTCCGCCTCTGCCACCGCCTCTGCCCCCGTCACTTCGAGGTGGGCGAGCCTCGTCAACCTTCAAGGTGCGTCCATCAAGCTCGTAACCATCCAATGCTTCCTTTGCTTTTTCCGCTTCCGCTGGGTTAGACATTTCAACAAATCCAAAACCTTTACCTTCGATTATATTGACTTGCTTAACCTCACCATGACTGGAAAATAATTCTTCCAACTGCCCACTATTTGTGGAATAACTAAGATTTCCTACATAAAGTTTGCTACCTTGCACTCTATCCTCCTTCTTTTCTTCCCCCGTTATCCTTAGTGAGGATGGTGGTTATCGCCCCACCCTTCCTAACCGGGGTTACTTCTCTCTGTCTGATAACATTTTCTTTCGGAGGTAGAAGCCAGATAGCAATTCTAACCTCTCCAATAACAATATTATTAAACACAAGAGAACTCTCGTTAAAACTTATACCAAAAAATTTAATTGAGTTTTATTACCACCTCCTTTCAGCATATACCAGCCACTTCATATTTCCTAGAATAACATTAATCCTGGTGATTGTCAAAGTTTTCGATGTTGTCATTCCACCTCTTGAACTTTCACCTTCCTCTCTGTCCTTCCATCAACTTGAACCTGCCCAGCCCCCTTTGAGGCGGATCTCTAACAAAGTAAAAAAGGGGTTAAGCCGTCAACTGCTTAACCCCTTTGAGATCATTGGTGGAGCTGAGCGGGATCGAACCGCCGACATTCTGAATGCCATTCAGACGCTCTCCCTAACTGAGCTACAGCCCCATTCTTATCTACTAATTACCAACTACACATTGGCTAACTTACTCGACCTTGGCCCCGGTGTCTTTCTCCGCACTAGTGCTGGAGGCCTTTTTAGCTCTTGATGTCCTTGTCTTAGCCCTGGTGGTTTTTTTTGGCGGAGCCGGAACAACTGTTTCCACCTCCTCTTCTTTCCTGGAGACCTTGCTTACCTCCGCCTCCAGCGCAGAGATCTTCTCTTCAACTTTCTCAACCTTTGCTTTAAGAGAATTTAGCTCAGCGGATCTCAGCTTTCCTCTTTTCAACAATTCATAGACCCTCGAACCCAGATCAGCAAGCAGGCTATTTCTTTCCCTTCTAAGGGTCATTATGTCCAGCTTGGTCCTGCTGACCTTCGATAGTTCCAGAGCCTCTTCTTTCACCCTATCGGCTAGCTCATATATCCTCTCCTGAATTTTCTGAAGGGCATCCTTTGCTTGCCGAGAACGTCCTTTTTTCTCCTCTGCCATCTCTCCTCCCTTCCGGGTCTTCAACTTTTAACAACTTTTAATAAAAACTTAGCACGGGTCTGAGGGCATGTCAATAACTTTTTCGCTTGACAACCCAAGAGAGCTTCTCTATTCTTTAATTAAAGCCGGGATGGCGAAACTGGTAGACGCACGGGACTCAAAATTCCGCGGTCGCAAGACCATGGGGGTTCGAGCCCCCCTCCCGGCACCTTTATCTATCTTAGCAAGGCCATTAATCCTCAACTTAAAAGGGTCAGCTTCGGCGTTCGGGATAAAAAAAAAGCCACTTGCCCTGGATTTGGCAAGTGGCTTTACCCCCCGTTCAGCCGCACTGATCAAAGTCATGAGCAGCCCTCTTTTCGCCCGAGGCAACCGGAGGCCTTAGCTACTCTCGCTTTGATACAAGAAGAGGGCTGCTCGCTATCTTCTCTTCGTGGGGGCTTTTTTCTTCGCAGCCGGCTTCCTTGCCTTCTTCTTTGCGACGGGCTTCCTGGCCTTCTTCTTTGCAACCGGCCTTTTAGCTTTCTTCTTCACTGCGGGCTTTTTGGCTTTAGCTCTTTTTGTAACCATCTTTCCTCCTTTTTAAAGTTAGAATCAATTAAGAGGTAATCCTCGATTACCCCAGGCGAACCCAGCTAATTTAATCAATATGTTGTTATTCAAAATTATAATACCCCTATATATGGTATGTCAAGAAAAATTTTAAAAAATTTAAAAATTTTTTTAAAATGGCTTTCGCTCAGTAAATTAGATTGTAGATTATAGATTTTAGATTTTAGAACTCGTCCTGAGCACAGATTCTTCGCTTCGCTCAGAATGACGGGATGCGAAGGACTTGGAATAACTACAATCTACAATCTGAAATCTGAAATCTAATCCGCCCTCAGGCGGATAGGGCCTGGACGGCCTGTCGAGCCAGTTCCAGGATCGAGGAGGGAATTATTCCGAGGATAAGAATTCCTAATGCGGCAACTGTTATGGAGAGAGAGACCGCAGGGGATTGATTGCGCAAGGCTACATCCCCTTCCGGCTCACGCATATACATCACCACTAAAACCCGAAGATAGTAATAGGCCGAGACCGCACTACAAAGCACACCGATCACCGCCAGGCCAATAAGACCAGATTTCACCGCAGCGCTGAAGATATAGAACTTGCCGACAAATCCAGCGGTAGGCGGTATCCCGGCCAGAGAAAACATAAAGATAGCCATCGCTACTCCTAATAAAGGATATTTAAATCCCACCCCGGCATACCCGGGAATAAGCAAATTCTCTTCTCCTTTCTTCTCCAGCATGATTACCACAGAAAAGGCGCCGATATTCATCAAAGTATAAATTGCCAGATAAAAAACTACGCTCAGCATTCCCAGCTCGCTACTTGAGACAAATCCCACCAGAACATAGCCGGCATGTGCGATGCTGGAATAGGCCAGCATTCTTTTGATGTTATCCTGAGCGATGGCAACTACATTTCCGATAATCATTGTTATCACCGCAATTGTCCAGAGGATCCCGCTCCAGTCAGGCTCCAGGTCTCCGAGAGCAATAAGCAGAACCCGAAGGAGTGCAGCAAAGCCGGCGGCCTTAACCCCGACCGACATAAAAGCAGTAATGGGGGTAGGAGCACCTTCATAAACATCCGGAGTCCACTGGTGAAAGGGGATAACCGCCACCTTGAAGCCAAAGCCCACAATCAGGAGGCCGCATCCAATGAGCATAACCGGATCGGCTGATCCCTCCTGGGCTCCAAGAAATTCCACTATTCCCTGGAGATTGGTAGTGCCACTCGTTCCATAGATCAGGGCAATCCCATAAAGTAAAAAGCCAGTAGCAAAGGCCCCCAGGAGGAAATACTTAAGCGCCGCTTCCAGCGAGCGGACTCGGGTGCGACGGAGACCGGCCAGGATGTAAAAGGAGATGGACATAAGTTCCAGCCCCAGGAAGATAGTAATCAGGTCAATCCCGGCCGACATGATCATCATTCCCAGGGTAGCGATAAGCACCAATACATAGTACTCCCCGTATTCCATCTCCTGTTCCTTGAGGTAGTTGTGAGAGATCAGGATGGTAAGAGCAGCGGAGAGCAGGAAGAGCAGATTAAAGAAGAGAGAAAATTGATCAAGAACGATCAGCCGTTGAAATGTTAGCTCCTCGCCTCCCCAGAGATTAAAAGAAATTACGGCGGCGGCGACTATTCCCAGCAGGCTAAAGTATCCGATAAACTCTTTTTCCCCCCGGGGGATAAATAGATCGGCGATCAGAGCCAGCAAGGCAAAGACCGCAAGAGCAATCTGGGGAGCAATGGCAGCAAAGTCTATTGGAGGTAGAGGTATACTCATTTTAAGAGCGTCTTAAATATCTGTGGATAATATCTCATACATCATTATGATTATGCTGATAAATTCTAAATCCGAAACCCTAAACCCTAAACAAATTCAAAATTCAAATTAGCCAAATTCAAAACTATTTTGTCTCCTCAAGGTCGTAA
>JAUWWP010000538.1 GCA_030616835.1 Deltaproteobacteria bacterium
TCCTCTCTGGTAATCTTCATCCCGTTAGACCTCCTTTTAGTTCTTCGAGGCGCGAGTCGTAATAGTTCCTGAATTTCATCATTAAAAATTTTCCATTAAGCCCGAAGTGTCTAACGGGATTCATCCCTTCTCTCCCCTACTTGAACCACGAATCCTTCGACAAGCTCAGGACATGTTTCCCGAATTATACGAAACAAACCGAAATCCTAAGTCCTTCGAGACGGACTTCGTCCTCCTCAGGACCACGGGAAGGGTAAAAGCGCCTCGAAGCCTTGTCCTGAGTTTATCGAAGGAGATTGGGATTTGGTCATTGGTCATTGGTCATTGGGATTTTGTAAGTATATACCATCTTTTCGGGTCTAATTCAATCAAAAACTTCCTGAAGTTCCTTTACAGATTTTAGACTTTAGATTTTGGATTTCAGATCTGGAATCTGCAACTACCTTTGCATTTTGCACTTTTCATTCTGCACTTTGCAATTTCCTTTTTCCTTTAACGGTTGCTGATGTAGGGGTGGATCTCCGTGGCCACCCTTACCTGTCCTGAGCCCCGCCTATAGCGGGGTCGAAGGATTAGGGCCGACAGAGACATCGGCCCCTACCTAAGAACAATTTCCTCATATATTTCAACAAATTACCCCATAAAAATATAAATATTCGAGGATATTCCTAATTACAGCCTCCCTTGAAATAATCTCCCTTTTAGTGTAGACTAATCTCTTGAAATGAAAAGAATTTCCCCGGAAACAAAAAACATATTAGCCCCCTTCTTTCCCACCCTGAATCTGGACCATATTCGTTTATACTCAGGAGGGTTGAGGCTCGGCTATTTAATCTTACTGCTTAACCGGGCAAAGGCCATTACCTTCGGCAAGAAAATCTTCTTCGTCCGGGGAGTGCTTGATGATTCAATCCCTCTTAGGCAGAACGGAATGATCCTGATCGCCCATGAGCTCACCCATGTCCGACAGTATCAGGAAATGGGGTTTCTCAAATTTCTCTACCGTTACCTCCGGGATTACCTTCGATCCCGGATTGAGGGCAAAGACCATTACTCAGCCTACCTTAATGTTAGATTTGAACAGGAAGCCTATAATTATGAAAGGGAAGTATTTGAAAAATTGAAGCTCAGCATGGGAAACAAAGACCGGGGAGAGGCTTAATCTTGAATACAATAGCTTGGTTCATCATCCTAATTCTGGCGGGCTGCCCTGAAGTTAGCGCCGAGACACTCCAGCACAAAACCCTACAACGAAAAGAGGATGCTATTATCATTGCGGGCAGTGAGCTCAAGACCCTAACAGGAGCACGGATCGATAGTTTAAGAGTCTTTTCGAGCCGGGAAAATAAATTTTCACCCATTCCCTACCAGATAGATGAAAGGGATGCGAAAGGGAATCTCGTCCTTCCTGAAGGGGAGAGGCTAAATCGAGATGATCCGCCAGGAACTCTCGATAAAAACGATGAACTGGTTTTCATGGCGAAGGACCTGGGGGATCGAATCAGATTAGACAATAACGACAATATTAAGGATGCTCTCGAGCTTGAACTAACCGACCCGCTGACCGGGCAGCAAGCCTGGGCGTATCTGCTTCGCTTCGGCAATCCCCCTGCTCCCTCCCCCGTGGATTATATAGATTATTCTGCCGAGGCCAACCGGGTAGATTCTTCCTATTATACTATTGGCTCTATTCCCGGGCAGCTAACCATTGATTATGAAGCTATTCATGGCTGCCGGGGAGGCAGTAATCAGGATATTATCGACCGGCTTAAGCTCAGGATAAAGGCAAAATTGCGCCGACATTTATCCGGATTGAGTTTCGGAAGAACCGAAGATGATTTTCGCTTAAAAA
>JAUWWP010000571.1 GCA_030616835.1 Deltaproteobacteria bacterium
ATATAATCTTCTGTCACCACTGAAGATTTTAACAGGGGGGATCTCTGAGAAAAAAACCCTATATTTATACCGCGGTTCTTCTTCTGGCCATTTTTTTGCAAAAAGGGGCCCGGGGAGAATTGCCGGCTCTCACAAATGACGAGGTCTACCTGATGGAATTGGTCAATGCTGCCCGCATCGACCCTGATCGTGCTGGTTGGCCAGCGTATTCCCCGGTTCCCCCCTTGATCTGGAATGATGTCCTGATCGAGGCTGCCCGCTTTCACTCCCAGGAGATGGTGGATAACGATTATTTCGACCACGTTTCGGTGGATTCAGAGGGGTATCATTATGAAAACTTCCAGGGGAGGATCGATAGGTTTGGTTATACGGGTTACTTCAAAATTGGAGAGAATATTGGGTGGACTACCGGGGATGTCCTCTTGATGTTCGAGAAGTTCCTGGAAACTGAAGTCCACCGCAATAACATCTTCCATCAGGATTACAACGAGGCCGGCTTCGGTATCGCTGGTCCCTCTACTTATGTAAGATACACCCAGGACTTTGGCGAAATTGATTACAGCGATGACGGCGAAGGGGTAATTGCCGGGGTAATCTACAATGATCTTAATACTAACGGCTTTTATGATGCCGGGGAAGGATTGGAAGGAGTTTTGGTGGCCACTGATAGTGGTGGATATCTGACCCTTACCCAACCAGGAGGGAGCTATCTAATTAGGCATGTGACTACCGCAACTTATGCCGTAACCGCGGAGGCTCCCGGCTATGAAACTAATCAGGCCACCGGAGTACAGGTTACGGAGGATGAAGCTACCGTTGTGGTTCTGGCCTTGGTGCCTGAAATACAGGACAGGTGTTATAACGGCCCGGCAGTGCTGTCAATAGAGGCTACGGATAGCAGCGGAGTCGCTTCGGTATTGATCACGGTTGAAGGTTACACTTCCCGGGAGGCAGTAAATATCTCGGGCGATACCTGGACGGCAACCTTTACCGGTATAGCGGAAGGGCCAGGAACCTGGTGGGCGACTGCCACTGACGGATGCGGGGGCGGTAACAGCGGAGCCGGTGAAAACATAGGCTTTACGGTGGACCGGGCTCCTCCGCAAATCAGCATTACCTCCCCTACGGATGGCTCCACCGTGAATAGTTCAACCGTAGTCGTAACCGGAACGGTTAGCGATCCCGGCTCAGGAATATTCTGGGTCTGTGTAAGTCTTGATCAGGATGACTGTCCCTTAGCGGAGCTTCAGGGAGTGAGCTGGAATTATACCTTCTTGGATGTTTCTACCGGGCCTCACACCTTAGTGGCTACTACTAAGGATAAATGCGAAAATATTATGGATTCTGATCACATTGGGATTACCGTATGGTGGTAGTGCTGAAGGGAAATTCTGCTTATTGGCCGCCAGGGATAGCTGCTCTCGGTCGATAAAAGGAACTTACTTATCTCGGTGAATGAATTAGAGATTGCCTTTCATCCCCGCTCCGTC
>JAUWWP010000398.1 GCA_030616835.1 Deltaproteobacteria bacterium
CACATCTGCCCCCCCAGATCCCCGATGTAAACCCAGTCAATGAACCAGTCAGAGGATCGATCAACAAAATTATAATCCACCGGGGTGGGGGTGCTGGGAATGTTATAGATCATAGCCGGATTCTTATTCTGTGTTTCTTCATAGAAAGTGCTGGTATCAGGGTCACTGGAAAATTCCCAGATCTTCTTTCCGGTGGCGATATCAACCACAAAAAATGCCTTTCCTTCATAACTTTCGGTCTTCCCGTTAACCACCACCGGGTAGTCGGGATTATACCCCCCTCCCATCACTGCCACCCACTTTTCTATCTCCCCTCCCAATTCCATTAACTTAATCCTCCCGTATTCTGCACCGTGCAGGGCCTCAGACCAGGTAAATCCCATCTTATCATCGGTGAAATCCCAGAGAAATTTAGGATAACTATAAGTACCGTAACTACCGTCAAGATATTCACTCCCATCAGGGTCACCGACAATATCGTAATCAGGAACGGGGGGATAGGTAATATCCAGGGCAAAATAGTGCTTCCCTCCTTCCCTTTCCCCACAGATAACCACGGTTCTCCAGTTCTTCTTTAGCTTATCTTCGAAAGATTCTCCACCTAAATAAACATCAGCAACCACCGGGGTGCCATCAACATAATACTGGTGAAAATGATGGTCAAAACGGGGTAAATCCTTTAATTTCCCCAGCAGATTGGGGGGGATGAAGGCCCACATCTCCTTCCCGGTCCCATTATCGAACTTAACCCTTTTTCCCTGGGATTCAAAATCCTTAAAATCCTCCCGCCAGCAGGTACCCAGGAGATCACCGGAATCAGGGTTCTCAATCTTAGTGGCATTTCCCACATTAAAACAGTGAAGCATCCCATCGTTGGCCCCCACGATGAGCGTCTTCGGCCGGAGCATAATCTCATAGCTGTCCTTGAAGCCCTCCTTATTTTTATCAGGATAAGGAGGCTCACACCGGAAACCGTAGTAATGAGCCAACGGGTTGGGTTGTCCCACCAGGACCGGAGAGGAATGGAAGATATCCCCCAGCTTCCAGGACCTATCCTCGGTTTTATCACCATCCCCATTATAATCAAAGACATCCTTGCCTCGGACAAACTCGATCAGCAGATCCGCATCCGCATCGGTTATCTGTCCGTCGCCGTTAAAGTCATCAGTAGTTACATCATTCAGATTTAGTGCTTCCCGTAGAAGTGCAATAAAAGGATCTGTGGTTTTGAACTCAATCCGTATCCCATTAATGGCGGTGTAAATCTTCCTGTCGGCTGCAAGTGTTTTTGCCAGCTTCTCTCCCGCATCCCAGATCGGCTGGACAAAGGGAGTGCCTTGCTCATCGGTAACATTGCCCTTGGCATCGGTGGCCCGCACACAGCCATTACATTTTTCGTCAAGCGGGCAGAGACATTGCTCTTTCGGTTTATTCTCGTCTTCGCACTTCTTGGCGCACCCATCGGGATCGCAGTTTTCACCACCAATAATATTTCCTTTACAATCAAGATAGTAGGCCCGGAGATGCCCCTCATAAGGCCCTTCCCGGGTGGGCTTGAAGGAGGCAAGGTAGATTTTATCATCGCTGCTCAGCCCGGTGGTCTCCTTGACATCCTTCACCCGGGCCGAGGGAACGGCGGGAACAGTGAAAGAGACCGCTCTATTGACAATATCTATCAATGCTTTTTGTAATACATCTTCAAGCTCCTGGGCATTTGTAGCCGTATAATAAATGCCGGTACTATTATCGGCAGCTTCCTTTAAAAGAGGGTGATCAATGGCGAATCCGACCGTGTAAGTAACCAGGTTCTGCTGCGAGCAGTGTGTATCACAGCTTGGATCATCTTTGCAGCATTCCGGATCCGGCCTCAGGTCGGTCTCGTAAAGCCATTTAGCCACATCGTCAAGGTAATCCGAGCCGTTATCAGGATAACATCTATCACTATCACAAGGGTGAGGGGTAGGACATCCTTCTGTTTTCAATGGCTCGCAGTCATAGTCATCACCCCATCCTAGATCGCAATCATTGCAATCGTTATCAGTGTTCCTAATAGACTCTGGTATTTCTTCATCGTGGGTAGGTATACCGTCAGTTATAATAATGACAAAGTTTGACATACACGAGTAAGGCACGGCATCCGTGCCTTTCTCTATGCTCCTCGTTTCATCATAACCGTCTTCGCCTCCAAATTTAGTGTCGTAAACGCCTTCCTCAAAATACCGCCCGGCATCAAAAAGGGTCTCGGCCAGAGGGGTCCAATGAATATCACCACTTCCTCCGAAATTTACCGTATTCTTATTGTTTATATCGTTAATTAATCTTACCCGGTTACTGTCCCAGAGGGGACTGTCTTTCAGGCAGGTCGGGCAGGGAGGATTGATCGGCTTGAGCAGCTTCCCCCCCACTTCGCCATCAAAGACCATCAGACCCATGCGGATTCTGACCAAGGTTGACATAATCAGATTTTTCAATACCCTTCGAGCAACCATATATCGGGGTGGATAAAAATTAAGGAAGTTTCCGGTAAAGTAATAGTCAGAATTACTATCTCTTTGATAGTATCCTTTTCTTTCCATGTTTTCCAGACTTTCGGAAATGATGGGTGTCTTCTCTGCTACACAATCCTGCTCTTGCTGAGTATCACACCCATTCCAATCACAACATATATCTTCTGCTTCAGCTTTCGGATCAACCGAATTAACAAAATTTTCAACTGAAGTATTAACCTGCTCCCATTGGTAATAATAAGTGCTCTGATGATAGACATAATCATTATCAAAGCGGTCAGGAAACTTTTTAAAGTCTTCATCAAAAGGATCGTAGGTTTTGGTGGATTCGTAACCAAGGCTGTCGAAAAAGGAACTGGTGCAACCCCTATTGCCTGAGGAATCATCATTACAGGGCAGGGTATTCATACTTGAAGAGGTGTCCAGGATCCAGAGCAAGTTGGGGGGGCTCCAGGCAGTGAAGAGATCGGCAGTGTCATCGCCGTAGGTTAGGGAACCACCAAGCAGTAATACCGTCAGTGTGAAAGCTACAAAAACATATCTCTTCATTCCTTCCTCCCCTCAAAACTAATTAACTAAAAATGGTTCTATTCCCTGCTATTCCTTGCTACTCCTTGCTACTCCCTTACTACTCCTTGCTATTCCCTTCTATCCCTTGCTACTCC
>JAUWWP010000570.1 GCA_030616835.1 Deltaproteobacteria bacterium
AGGCAAAGAATTAGAAGCTTTTTCATTTTTAACCTCCTTTTATTTTCATTTATGGAAATCTGAACATGTTCCTAATTTCAATTCTTGGCTGCTCAACCAAAAAGTAACCTGTCCTCTTTTCCCTCGTATATATCTTCCTAAGGGTAGGGCAACACAGGAACTGGGCCCGAAATGAAGGGGTGTAAAAGGCATAATCATTTCATTTTTTCAAGAATCGAGTTATGGGGGAGATAGGGTCATAGAGAATTTGGGACGGTTACATTCTTGAACGATATTGATTGACTTTTTAATATTTAGGTATGGTCTGACCTCTATTGCACGGGTGATTCATAATTCCGTATAAATATTGACAATATTAGACATAGCCCCAGTTGCCTCGATTACTGCAATCAATTGAACCCAATGATCCCCAGGAGTGGTAGCCCAGAGATCTACATTCGGAATGATAAACTCGTACCACTCCTTTTCTGCCACCCAATCAGCATTATCGACAACATGGAATATCTCCGGATGATCAACCCCATCAATCCGCAGGTAGATAGAGTTACCCACGGCGGCGGTAGTGGTTACCGTTACATCGGTCACGCTTGTGCTTATGAGAGACCCGTCGGTAGGCATTGTAATTGTAACTTCCGGTGCCCCGATCGTTAGTTCAAAGAATACCGGATCAAGCGCCGCAACCCCACCCGGCCTCTGGCCCAGGATAGGAATGAAGGGGGACAAGGCGGTTATTCCGGGACAGATTATATCTACCCGGGTAGTACCGCTGGGTGTTGTTAAATCCGTTGAAACGGTTACTGTTATTTGCCCGAATTCGGGGCCTCTGGTTTCCGGGTCAATCATCGTATTGTCACTCCAGAGATCTGTAGGAACACCCACTCCCAAACCATTCATAGTAACACCGGGTGGAGCGGCACTTAACACATATTGCAATAATGCATTGGCTACCAACCCACCCGTAGTATTCCGAACCTCTAAAAGAAGATCTGCTTTCTCCCCCGGCATCATTGTAGCTGTATTCCCGGGAATGACTTGTGAGTCTCCGTTATAAACTGTTACCGAGACCGGAACCAGAGTAGTCGGGCTATTGGCAAAGGTTGATTCGATAAAAACAGCATAGCGCGTGATGAGCGTGGCATCGATTACATTAACAACATCATCGCCGTTGACATCTCCATTTGACCCGGTATCCCACATAATGCCACGCCATCCATAGGATTGATCAGGAATTAATCCGGCGACCACTTTTCTTATTGCCCCAGAATCACTGGCATTGGGATAAACATTATTATCAACTCCCATTGGCTGAGCGTCAACATCGCCGTAAATCATTAATCCTGGCCGGTCCTGAGCCCTGACTGGCGAATTAAACGTGAGTAGAATGCTCGCTGCCAAAAGGCAAATTCCTACCACAGTCCCAAATTTTTTTTCCTTCATTCTACTTCTCCTTACAGTCTTTTCATCTTTACTATTTATTTAAGTTCGTTACGGCACAACCACTACCATACCGGAGATGGGATTACTGTCCATCCTATAT
>JAUWWP010000406.1 GCA_030616835.1 Deltaproteobacteria bacterium
GTAATGCAAACCGGAGGGGATGTGACTCAAACAATGCAAACAATGGATACGGTAAATGCAATGATGCATCGGGTTCTCGCCTTGGATGAGAAATTCTTCTTTGGCACTCCCCATCTCTATCTGGCCCTTTACTATACCCTGGTCCCTGACTCGTTGGGCGGTGGTTTAGAAAAGGCAGAATCTGAATTCAAAAAGGCATTTGAAATCAATGAGGGAAAATTTCTCCTTGCTGATGTCCTCTATGCAAGATATTATGCAATCATTATCCAGGATGAAGACTTGTTTCTTGCCCGCTTAAACAAGGTATTAGACACCCCTTCCGATGTCATCCCTCAGGTTCTGATTAATGAAATAGCAAAGGCCAAGGCAAGAAATCTTTTGAAGAATAAAAGTGAATTTTTTAAGTAATGGTTAAATATTAACCCCAATTTAGTATTTAGATATGATTTCCTTGAAAATGCAGAGAAATAGAACCCGTCCCCTTGCCTTTTTTCAAATAATCCCTTGAATCCTTGAACCTGACCCCAAGCCCTTCCGCCTATCTTTTTTTTCTCCTTTCCTTAAATGGAGGCAAAAACCAACTAGGTCTATCATCTTTGCTACTAGGTTTGAATAAAAGAGGTATTTTGCTTTCCATATGTAATCCGGCAATTTGATAACCTTCCTTTATTTTTTTATCATATATTTCTTTATTTGGTGCATACAACCAACTTCCTCTTATTTCTTCTGGTACTCCAAATTCTATTTGAGCCTTCCTCCTTATATACAGTCCATCTGAAATATCTTCTCTTATTTCTGGAAGTTCTTTTAGTGTATGTTTCTTCCAAAAATCTGGCTTATCAGGATGCAATCCTGTTTTAACAAAGTATTTATCAGCCTCGTCTTTGAGTTTCCTTAAATATTTTTCACTTGATTTTTTCATTTTTGTTTATTAATTATTTATTGAATATTCTATAATATCCTTAATATTTATACTAATAATTTTACTACAGGCTTTGTAAATGTCAAGAAAAACAATAATAAAAAACAATAATAATTACAAGTAATTATGGTCATTTTTCTATCCATAATTAATTTGGTGAATCGGGAATCGTAAATCGGGAATGGTAGGAGGGAGAGAAGACAATGGTTATAAGGAGGGGTTTTTAAGGAAGGGGATAAACTCTACCATCCCTTTGTTCTTGTCGAGATGCCCATCATAGATTTTCTTTCTGATTGCTGACTTATCTGAGGCTCCCCAGTGGCAATTCTTGGCATCCACCGGGGAAGAGTTTTCTGGATTCCCACAGAAGAGCGCAAAACCCTGGTTGCCCGAGAGATGGTTATAGTTAAAGTTAGGATTGCCCAATACGTATACACCGCCATTGGCCCTACCGGTAGAAGCCCCATTACCAGTAATAATATTATGTTTAACATCCTCATATCCCAAGGAAAATCCCCAGTAGTTTAAGTATAATCCACCTCCGTATGGTGAGGTAGCCTTATTCCCGGCTATCTTATTGACCTTAACCATACTGTTGCGCTCGATGTATATTCCACCCCCCTCTTCGCTCTTATTTGCCTTAATTTCATTGCCGGTAATAATGGAGAAGGTTGCATATATCCCTCCTCCCCCCGCAAGGGCTACATTCTCGGTGAAGAGATTGTTTGAAATCTCAGATCTTTGGGCATAAATACCTCCGCCGTATTTCATTGCCTGATTGGAATGGAGCTTATTCCCCTCAACTACGAAGGCCGGACCACCTCCATAAGAATTGGCACAAATTCCACCTCCATTTCCATTCTCTCCCGTTGCTCGGTTATGGGTAATGGTATTATTCCTGATTACCACTAACTTATTGCTCGAGGCATAGATACCTCCTCCTGCCCCGGTAACCGAATTGTTGGTGACGAGATTATTTATTATCCTCGGCCCTCCATCCTCTACCGTAATTCCACGATTGCTATGATTCTTAATGGTAGAGTGGGTAATCAGCGGGGAAGACAGTTTGATCTCTATCCCTTCTCCCTCTTCAACTGTGCAGTATTTAAGGATACTGCCACTTCGGTAGTTTCCTTCTTCATCAAAATCTGCACCCTCACTGAGCTTACCGAACCGGAGTACTCCCCAGTGCTCCTCCCCACTCCGGGTAAAGGTAACCGGAGAGCCCTCCTTCCCATTTACCAGCAGGATTCCGTCCACCCTGATATCAGTAGAGGGAGCAATCTTAAGGGTTACCCCCGGCTCGATCCGGTACATTATCCCGGGCATCACCCTCAGATTCCCGGAGATAAGATAAGGAGACACGGTAGCGGAAAGTATCGTCTCTCGCGATATTGGTCCACTTAAGATCTCCGGAGCCTGATCCCCCGTTGTGAATGAGCTTTCAGGAGACCATTGCGACCACTCTCCTTTACTATCCTGGTGTTTTACCCTCCAGCAATAGGTAAGGCCATGATTAAGGGTATCCTGAGGAATTTCAGTGCTGGTCAAACGATCGGTATCCAATCCACTGTCGTATATCGGACTGGAATAGTTCCCCGGGATAGAGGTAATCTGCCACTGGGAAGCGCGGTGGATATCTCCATCAGGATCAGAAAAGGCTGAGGACTTAACAATAGGCATTAACCCTACCTCCTTCTGCCCGGGTGGGGGAGACATATTCTGGGGGGCAGCCGGAGCTCGGTTAACTGTCCGGATAAACTTCTCTTTTAGCTCGAGAGAGTAAGGAGATTCCTCAAGAGTTCCCTTTTTCTTTCGATAAGCCGTTACCGCAAAGCAGTAAGTGCTTCCTTCCGCGAGCTTCTTTATCGAGAAACTAATTGACCTACCAACATCTTTACCCTCAGGGTAAGGAAACGACTCCCTCCCGTAGTAAACCCGGTATCCCTTAATAGTCGGTTCAGGATTGGGATTCCAGGTAAGCTCAATGCTCGACTCTCTCCTGGTGGCAGTGAGCCCAGTTGGAGGGGAGAGCGGTGGGGAGGGATCCGATTCGTTTAGATTTCTGCTATAATCCTCCATTCCCCTGGCATTTGTATCATTCCTGTCATTGATCCTTCCTATTTTTTCCCCTTCATTTTCAGTTCGCCAGTTGCATTATCTTGCTTCATTTGGAGA
>JAUWWP010000433.1 GCA_030616835.1 Deltaproteobacteria bacterium
CCGGGCTTACCCTCACCAATGGTTCGATCATCCACCTCCCGGACAGGAGTGATCTCACACGCAGTACCACTCAGAAAAGCCTCATCAGCACTGTAGAGCTCATCCCGGGTAAATATCTGCTCGGTTAACTTTATTTTCTCATCCTCTGCGAGCCTTATTATCGTATCCCGGGTAATCCCGGGAAGGATAGAGGTCAGGGGAGTAGTCTTCAGGCAGCCGCCCTTAGCAATAAAGATGTTCTCTCCACTGGCCTCGGAGACATAACCCTCGGGATCCAGCAGCAAAGCCTCATCGTAGCCAGCCTTGATCACTTCCTTCTTTGCCAGGATGGAATTGACATACAGCCCACATATCTTAGCCTTGGTCATCCCGGTATTAACCTGATAGCGGGTAAACGAAGATATCTTTATCCGGATCCCCTTCTTCAGCCCCTCCTCTCCCAGGTAGGCCCCCCAGGGCCAGGTAGCAATAGCGACCCGGATGGGGTTTTCTTTGACATAAACCCCCATATCTCCGTCGCCCACAAAGACAATAGGGCGGATATAGCCCTCCTTGTGGCCGTTGACCCGCAAGGTTTCTAAAACGGCTTGACAAATCTCCTCCCGGGTGTAGGGGATGTCTATCATAGCAATATTAGCCGATTCATAAAGGCGATCTATATGTTCTTGTAATCGAAAAACCGCAGACGAACCGTCGGAGCAGCGATAACAACGAATCCCCTCAAAAATCCCCAGACCATAGTGAAGGGTGTGGGTCAAGACATGCACATTGGCCTTCTCCCAATCCACAAACTTGCCATCAAGCCAGATCTTCTTTGCCTTTTCAATCATTTCCTCACCTCTAATTATTGTAGGGCGGGCTTCCCTGTCTGTGTGCGGAACGCACAGGCAGGCCGCCCGCCTCCCTGCTACTCCCTGTTTTGCGGGGCTGGAAAGCCCCGCCTATCCTGGTGTAATTTGTGTAATTCGTGTAATTCGTGGTTATATTCTTACCCTGCTACTTCCTGCCTAAAAATCAACCTACTTGAACAATTTTTTAAAAACTCCTTTTTCTTTCTCCTTCTCTCTTCGCATATTAATCAAGCGTATCTCACGCAGTGCCTCGGTGCAATTGGAATTATACTCCAGGGCCTTCCTAAACTGCTTCTCCGCCTCTGCCTCCCTCCCCTCCAGTTTGGAGATACTCCCCAGGAAAACATAGGCATTGGACACCTGGGGATTGATGGATATTCCTTTTCTGATATATTCCTCCGCCTTCTTTATCCCTGACTTTTGCCCGGGATGGGATTTCTTAAACAGTGTCCACCCTAAATAGATATAATACTCCCCTTCCTTAGGGTTCATCTCAATTGCCTGGTTAAAGGCCTTCAGAGCACTATCATAATTCCTCTTTTTCAGAAAGACCTCGCCCTTCTGAAACTGGATCTCTGCATTCACAATGTTCTCAACCTCCCGGGATGTCTCCTCCTCGGTTTTGCCGGTACGGAGAAATTTCTCGTACTTTTTTCGCTCTTTATCGTGAATGAGCACATCGTAAGCCCGGGAGATCATCCGGAAGATCTCCTCCGTGGTCTTCTTGATCTCAGTTTCTGCATCCTCGAAATACCTATCTGGATGATACTTCTTGGCTAATTGGAAATATACCTTCTTAATCTCTTCCTTGCTGGCATCTTGCTTAACTCCCAGAATTTCAAAATAGTTCTTCTCCTTTAGCTCCAGGTAATGTTTAATTAAGCTATCTCGAAGCCTTTTCTTCTCCCCTGATAGCTCCTTCTTCGGAGCCTTCTTCTCCTGCTTGGGAATCTGGTAAGATTCTTCCTCCTCCTTGACAGTTTTGGCGCGGGAATAAAGGGTGATCATCTGGGCGGAGATCAGGGCATAGAGGAGTTGAAGGGTCTGGGTAAGGCCCATCTTACTTGAAGCAATGATGTCCCTTAATGTTCTTGCCCCATTAATCAGGGAGATTAACTGCAGCTCCGCCGGCCCTATTCCCATATCCTCAAAACGATAAGGAGGCTCCGGGCTTTTTACCAGATATTGATCCAGGCAACCTTTCATTATTCCCTGAAGGCGCTCCTGGCTGAATTTCTGCTGGATTCCCTGATAGATGATCCAGGCCGGGTTAAAATCGAAGATGGTAATCTCCTCAAAAAAATCGTCTCTTACCGAAAAGTGGTATTTTCCCTGGGCCCAGCCGAAGCAATCGAAGATCTTGTATTTTACCTGGAATTGAATTGCATCAAAGAGCTCCTGAGGGGTAAGGCAGCCCATCTCCAAAAGGATAGTCCCCTGTTTTTGCCGGGTAGCTACCATTTCCTTCAAGCTCTTTTCATAGACCTCCTGGCTAATCTTCCCCTGCTTTAGCAGAAGTCTCCCCAGAGTCTCGTTAAGAATATTGGAGCTTACGAATATCGGGTATCCCTCCCTAAAATAGATCTTCTTATTAATTCGGTCGTTTTCCAGCTTCAAGACTCCGGTCTGCTTCCGGACATAAAGGGAGTGAAGCACCTCCGAAAATGGGGTTTCTCTGAGATCCCCACTTAGTGGAATCTCCTTCTGCACTTTCATTTCTCTTTTATCTCCCTAAAATCGCTAAAAGTGTAGGGTGGGCTTCCAGCCCGCCATTCCTTCGACTTCGCTCAGGACAGGTATGTCGGGCAATCCGCCGTAGTCCGCCGGAGGCGGACAAAGGCGGACGACCTACAGCATTATATCCAATTTCTGTCTTCTTATTCAAGCCTTTTTCAGCTACCGTCCTAGTATTCTCGGAGGCTCCTGTTGTAAGGCACTTCCCTGCTACTCCC
>JAUWWP010000445.1 GCA_030616835.1 Deltaproteobacteria bacterium
CCGCTACCGGAACCGTAGCTCCCGTTGATTCAGTGGAGATTACAATAACCTACAACTCAGGTACCCTTTCTCCAGGTACTTACACCGCCACACTGAAGATAGACAATAATGACCCGGATGAGAATCCTGTATTTGTTCCGGTAACTCTCACAGTTACTGCCTCCCCGGCAATTGCCTATTTGAGCCATAATATTATTGTTGATGATAATGGCAATGGAATGGTGGAGCCTGGAGAGATCGTGGAGATTTCGGTTACCTTGATCAATAACGGGAGTGTCGATGGCTTTGGCGTTACAGCTACCCTTTCCACCGATGATCCCTTCATCATCATTGATGGAGGCTTCGGATGGTTTGGGGATATTCCGGCAGGTGCCACTGCTATCAGCGAGGATTTCTCTTTTGAGGTGGATCCGGCTGCTCCCTGTGACCACAGTGTCCCTTTCAACCTGGAGATCTTTGACTCGGGAAGTGGCTATTGGACAGATAGTTTTGAAATAATCATTATGTGCATGCCGGAGATTGAGGTTACTCCTCCGGCCATGGCCGCCACTGTTCCTGCGGGGACCACCCTTGACCAGGTTCTGACTATCTCCAATCTGGGTAGCATGGATCTGAACTTTGATATTACCGAGCAGGGCAGTTTAACTCCAGTAGTTGCTTTCAGTGATGATATGGAGAGCGGAATTGGCGGGTGGGTAGCCAGTGGCCTCTGGCATCAGGTTGATGATTTTTCCAGCCCTTGCCCCAATAGCCACAGCCCCACCCACAGTTGGTGGTACGGGCAGGACTTTTCCTGCACTTATGATACCGGAATGCCTAATAATGGTACTTTGGTATCGCCCTCCTTTGTTGCTCCTGACAATGCAAGCTTAACTTTCTGGAGCTGGGAGCAAACAGAGTGTTGGGGCACATGCTTTTATGATAAGCGCTATGTTGATATTTCCGTAAATGGAGGCGGTTTTATTAACATTCTTGATTTAGGTACAGAAAATATCTGGTATCAAGTTAATCAAGACCTTTCACCCTGGGTTAGTGCTGGTGATACGGTTCAGATACGTTTTCGGTTTGAAACGGGCGATGAGATTTTAAACGATTTTGCCGGCTGGTACATTGATGATGTGGTGGTTATGGGAACTGTCTCTGATGTCCCCTGGCTGAGTGAATCTCCCACTACCGGAACGGTAACCCCCGGGAGCTCGGAGGAGATCACGGTAACCTATGATGCCACCGGTCTCTCTCCGGGGACCTACAGCGCATTCCTAATCGCCAGCAACAACGATCCCGATGATAATCCGGTGTCAGTCCCGGTGACTCTCACGGTTGCTGATTCCCCGGCAATTGCCTATTTGAGTCATATTATTGATGATGATAGCTTGGGGGAGAGCGATGGCAACAGTAATGGTCTGGTGGAGCCTGGAGAGTTAGTGGAGATCCCGGTCACCCTAATCAATAACGGTAGTATCGATGGTTTTGGCATTACGGCTACCCTTTCCACCGATGATCCCTACATCATCATTGATGGAGACTTCGGATGGTTTGGGAATATTCCGGTAGGTGCCACGGCTACCTGCCCCTCTGATGATTTCTATATTGAGGTAGATCCGGCTGCTCCCTGCGACCACAATGTAATTTTCAACGTGGAGATCTTTGACTCAGGAAGTGGCTATTGGACAGATAGTTTTGAGGTAATCATCACTTGCGTGCCAGATATTGAAGTCTCTCCTCCGGCAATGGCTGCTACTGTCCTTGAGGGAACTACCCTTGACCAAATAATGACTATTTCCAACCTGGGAAACGCCGATTTAGAATTCGAGATTACTGAATTCGGGGATGAGGTATCATTTTACTTCATGTATGTCTCCGATTACTCCTCCGACGTCGTTAAGAGTATAGACTCAGGAGTTGTTACGAATTTCTACTCCATATTAGATCCTTGGGGTATAGCCTTCGATCAGGCAGATTATATGTATGTTGGCTCAAGCGGTGGCTATATCCATAAGGTTGATCCTTCGGGATCAGGATCTGTCTTCTTCACCGGCATGGTCAGGTGCCGTGCACTTGCCTTCGACTCATCGGGGATGCTCTATGCTTCTGATAGTACTACTGGTCTCATTTACAGGATCGCCCCTGATGGCTCTGGAAGTATCTTTGCCTCTGGTCTCAACTACCCCGCAGGATTGACTTTCGATACGGCGGGGAACTTATATGTTTCCGAATGGTCAGCGAATCGAATCACCAAGATTGATCCTGCTGGCACACCGGCGGTGTTCGCGAGCCCCGTCCCCGATCCATATGATTTGGATTTCGATTCGGCGGGATACCTGTATGTAGCCACGGGGTATAGTGGCATGGACATCAAGAAGATATCACCCGACGGCCTGACTATTATCTCCTTTGCCACCCTGCCCGGCTGCACTTGGGTCACCGGCCTGGAGGTAGACAGGAGCACCGATCTGGTCTATGCGAGTTGCTCGGACGATGGGAAGGTGTATTCGATCGACTCGACCGGGACGCCGACCTTGTTCGCCAATGCCGTTGGCCCGTCGATAGCCAACATAACAATCCCGTTCGAGGACGGTGGGGATATTCCCTGGCTGAGTGAGTCCCCCGCTACCGGAACCGTAGCTCCCGTTGATTCAGTGGAGATTACAATAACCTACAACTCAGGTACCCTTTCTCCAGGTACTTACACCGCCACACTGAAGATAGACAATA
>JAUWWP010000253.1 GCA_030616835.1 Deltaproteobacteria bacterium
CTGAGTAAGAATCTGTTTTTTGAAGTCATTTTACCCCCCTTAATCTAATCCGGATTAAAGATATTTTAAGTGTAAGATTTTTACACATTAGCAATGACTTGTCAATAAAAAAATGGCCAGATTTTCCTTAAAAAATCCTGCCTTGAGCCGTGTCCTGAGCCCCGATGGCCATCGGGGTCGAAGGGCCTGTAGGATTAGACTGCCTGGCTTTCTCTCAGGAGGCCAGAACCAGTTAAATTTACCCCAGAAAAAATCTTACTAATTATAAATTAATTATAAACAAGTAACAGTGATAGGTATCACAAATTTCAAAATCTTTTAAGATTTTTTCGTGTAATTTGTGAAATTCGTGGTTTAAATTCCAGGTAGGAAGGCGAGGAAATCTTATCTAATCCATTCCGGCAGGTAGGTCAGGAAGGGGAGGCCGTGGCCGGGGATTATCAAATCGGAGGATTCTGCCAACCTTTTCATACTGCTTAAGCCTTCTTCGATGCTGTAGAAATCCTGATTATATTTCCAGAGCTTTCCTTTATCAAAGTAGCTTAAGCTAACAATCACATCACCGGCAACCGCAACTCTAATTGCTGAATCCAGAAGAAGCGAAGCGTGTTCCCGGGTATGTCCCGGGGTAAACATGACTTTTACCTTCTCAGCGATCTCCTCTCCGTCGTCCACCCCGGTAAAGTCCTCTAACCCCACTTCTTCCACCAGTGAGCTGGAGGCAATGGGCTCGGCTTTAGGAAAAACTCTTAGGTTGCCAAAATGATCCAGGTGCCAGTGGGTGATAAAGACTGCATCAATATCATCCGGGGTATATCCGCAGTCAGCGAGCGCCCGGATCAGGTGCTTTTCATTTCTGTCGAGATCACCAGGTCCCTGTCGGGATTCGTACTCAAATCCGGTATCCACCAGCACCCGGCGATCGGTTTCAATCAGGATTACATTCGATCCCCCGCCGATACCCAGACTATATTTGATATCGATAGCCAGGGGGGAAGGATTCTCTATTGCCTCCAGGGTGCAATTTCCCTGCTTGATCAGCTTAATCGGAGGCATTTCCCAGCCCCTTCTCTTCTTTTTTGGCATTGTGGTGATGGCATCTTTGGGACAAACGGCAATGTTGTATAAAAATGCCTCAGGCTTTCTCCAGAATATGGACGGTCATCGCTGCTTCTTCCGTTCCGACAAAGCCGCCGCCATTCTCGGTTAAGGCTATCCGGGCTCCCTCCACCTGCCGCTTACCCGCTTCTCCCCGAAGCTGCATTACCATCTCAGTGATCTGGGCAATCCCGGATGCCCCGATGGGGTGCCCGCGACACTCCAGGCCTCCACTGGGGTTAATGGGGAGTTTGCCTCCCAGCTTGGTTGCCCCTGATTCAGCAAGGATTCCCCCATCCCCTTCCGGGCAGAATCCGAGCTCCTCGCACTGAAGGAGCTCCCCGAAGGCAGTGGCATCATGCACCTCGGCCACATCAATATCATCAGGTCCGAGCCCGGCCATCTCATAGGCCCGCTTTGACAATCTTGCCCCGATCGGGGGCTCATCCATCCCTCTCATTCTCCCGGAGGCCAGCACGGTGGCCCTTATCTTTATCGGGCGGGCATCTTTGATCTTTTTCAGGAAGCTTGGGGAACAAAGAATGGCTGCCGCCGCGCCATCTCCAATCGGAGCACACATTGCCCGGGTCAGGGGATAAGAGACTAACCGGTCCTGCAAAACTTCTTCTATGGTCATATCCATCTGATACTGGGCATAAGGATTTAACGAGCCGTGAAAATGGTTCTTGGCGGCAATCACCGCAAGCTGCCTCTGGGTTGAGCCGTATTTTTCCATGTGCATTCTGGCTCCCATGGCATAAATGTCCATAAACGGGCTGTGGCCTTTTTTCTTCTCCTCGCCCTTTAGCTTGCCTTCCTTTTCCAGCTCCTCGGCCTTCTTTTTGGCCTCTTCCTTCATCATCTCGATAAGTCCTCTGGTTACTTCCACATCGGTGCCCGAGATAAACCCCTCAAACATCCTTTTCCGATCTTCCGGGAAATAGACCTTTTCCACCCCAATGGCCAGCACCGCCTCGTAAAGGCCGGCCTTGATGCTCATCCAGGCACCGTGGATAGCGCTGGAGCCGCCGGCACAGGCATTTTCCACATTCATCATGGGAATGCCCTGGATGCCTACGGGCATAAGGGCAACCTGGCTCCGGATGCAGTGCTGTCCCTGGGACATACCCCAGCCGGAATTGCTGAACCAGGCAGCCTCGATCTGGTCTTTCTCAATGGCCACATCTTTGAGCACGGTCTCCAGGGCTTCGGCGGTTAACTGTTTGATACCTTTCTCCGGATATTTGCTAAATTGGGTCATTCCGACCCCTACAATATACACATCACTCACTTAATCCTCCTTTTGTTTGATCCCAAGGAATGCATCATTATGTATAAAAATGTAATCTACCGGAGAAGAACTGTCAAGGATTATCTCCCTGGATTGTGCTCCGAACATAAGGAAATATTTAATAGCGCCAGGATTTCCCCTAGGAAAGTGATTATTCTTATGTCCGAATCGCAGACAAAGATGACTTTTTCTTGACCTCAGCTCAATCCCGCAGTAATATTACATAAGGCGCTTCCTTTGGTGAGATTGATATAATGCATAAGAGAATCAGGGTATATTTGGATACATCGGTAATCTCAGCCTTATTTGATGGAAGGAATCCCGAAAGACAAGGTCTAACCAGGGAATTCTTTGAGCAAATGGAAACTTTTGATGTCTACATCTCTGAAGTTGTCCTTGCAGAAATTGATGATATAAGAGATGCACAACTTAAGAACAAACTTATAAACGCCGCTATATCATTTGAGATTTTACCAATCGATGAAGAAAGCAGAAGATTAGCGAGCGAGTATGTAACACAAGGTGCTATACCTGCTGATTATTCAGAGGATGCCTTACATATCGCAATCTCTACGATAAATGCGATTGATTATCTCCTGAGTTGGAATTTCAGACATATAGTTAAAGTTAAAACTCGCAGGATAGTAAATA
Organism: Deltaproteobacteria bacterium; assembly: GCA_030616835.1. Classification (GTDB taxonomy): domain Bacteria; phylum Desulfobacterota. Next base: position 3,041 of record JAUWWP010000253.1, read on the forward strand.
TGGTTAACCTATCTCTTGGTTACTCGGATTTAAAAATAGTAACGCCTGCAGAATTGATATATTGATATAAAGATAGGAGATTTATATACCGAAGATTATTATAAGGAGGTGAAACTTGTGAAAGATAAAGAGAAACTTTGGGAAAAGGCGAAAAAGGATTTCCCCTGTGACCCGGCACTGCAAGAGGTGCATTATGCACGTTTGAAAATACATGAACAGGCGAAAGAGATGACAGATCGGGAGTATGTAGAATTCATCAAAATAAAAGCGAAAAAGGTCATTGGTGGTAATACGGAAAAGATAAAGGTTAGCCCTTGACAGGGTGACCTAGAATTCAAATTTCGGACATTTCTGAAAAATAAAAGCCTTTATTTATCCGGGTTTCGGCGATCGAGTTTTTGAAAAATCGCAATTCTCGGCTACCCTTTTGACATCAGACATTTTGTCCTGCAAGCTCACTCCATCCACCGCACTTTGGGAAATTCCCTTTCTACTACATTATCAATCTTTACCGCTGGATATCCTACGGCGATTACAGTCCCAACCCGATCAAACGGCCACTTTATGTCGAACTTTTTTCTTAGTTGGGGACTGCGATTGATGGGGTCAGAGCCGAACCCCACATAACATGTGCCCAGCCCTAAAGAATGAGCGGCCAGGACCATGTTTTGACAACATATACCTATATTGAGTGCCGGGTCCGAGATACCAATGCGGTTCGTAAGGACGAGGATAACAGTCGGCGCCCCAAAGAATACATCTAACTCTTCTTCACCAAATTTGGGGGTAAGTAGAGCCTGAATCGCTAACATTGGGCGCTGGTCCATTGAATTCGGCATTTGCAAGGCCAGAGTATTTTTTATTATTTTCCGCAAAGGGTCTTTACCCTGGTATAGTTTGGTAACCATTGACAGGAATTTTCGGCATTGAGCACTGAGCTCGTCAAGCTTTTCTCTATCCCGAATTACAATGAATTGCCACGGCTGGCAGTTTCCGGCAGACGGGGCAAACCGGCCCGCCTCTAAGATTCTATGGATCAATTCCTTGGGGACCTGATCTTTTTTATAAATTCTATTGGAGCGGCGAGTATAAATAAGTTTCTCTACCTCGGTTACTCTTGAAGCAATCTTATCAAACTCAGGAGGGGTCTCTTCCATAAATGGGTTGGGAAGGCCGTTGCCTGCAGGCGGAAAATCAAACTCAGTTGCCCATCTACCTTCATCCACCCGATAGTAATGAGGAAACATAAGCGCTTGCTGAGGACAGATGGCGGCACAGTTGTGACAGGCAATACAGATCTTCCCAAAGTACTGGATGCCGGTAAACTCTGGTTTATCTTTACCACAAAGTGTACACCTTTTAACTTCATCATTGACCTGGTTTTGATCTAAAGCAAGGTTCACTTCTACTGCCAAATTGGAAAGTCTTTCTTTAACCGGTAAACTTGGGGCCTCATTTCTCGATATTTTCTTAAGGGGCTCGAGAGGTATGTCTTTATACGAGATTTCCGTGGGGGCGGTACGGGTAAACTCCCTTCCCCTTAGATAGGCATCTATCGACTCAGCAGCAATATTTCCCAGTCC
>JAUWWP010000204.1 GCA_030616835.1 Deltaproteobacteria bacterium
AATAAAGAAAAGATTACGGTTATAATTCCCACCAAGAATGAGGAAAAGAGTATCGGAGAGATTATTGAGCAGGCTAAGGCATTCGCTGATGAAATACTGGTAGTTGATGGACATTCGACCGACCGAACCAGGGAAATTGCCTCCGAGAAGGGAGCTAAGGTAGTTTTAGATAGGGGTAAAGGAAAGGGGGATGGGGTTAGGGTCGGAATTACTGAAGCTAAAGAAAATATAATTGTATTTATTGATGCCGATGGCTCCCATAATCCTGAGGATATCCCCAGATTGGTAAAGCCTATTCGGAAGGGAGAAGCTGATCTGGTAGTGGGTTCAAGATTAAAAGGAGGAAGTGATGAGCTAATGGGAGACGTTGGAAAATTTATCCGGATGACCGGAAGCAATATAATTACCCTAACAATTAACTATCGCTGGGGAGTTGACCTGACTGATTCCCAGAATGGCTTTCGGGCCATCCGGCGCGAGGTAGCGGACAAACTTGGACTAAAGGAGAATATCTTCACGATTGAACAGGAGATGATTATGAAGTGTCTTAAGAAGGGTTATCGAATAGTTGAGGTTCCCGCGCATGAATGCTCGAGAGAGTTCAGCCGGTCCCGGATAATCGTCTGGAGGATGTGGCCCCGATATATCTGGTGCCTGATTAAGAATCTATTTTAAGTTCACGGTAACCCCCGTTAACAGCTCATACGGGGCTTTAATCCGCCTGAGGCGGATTCCTAACGGGGCAATATGGAAATTAAAGTAAATTCTATAAAAACTAATTTAACTATTTAGAAAATGGATGAAAATAGACTGATAGAAATCAAAAAATTGGAAAAAATAATATCTTACGAGTTCAAAAATCTGGGTTTACTTGATCAGGCCCTCACCCATAAATCTTACATCCATGAATACTCCCTTCCTTCATCAGCAAGCAATGAGCGGCTTGAATTCTTAGGAGACGCAGTTCTGGGCCTAATTATCGGTCATAAGTTGGTTAGCACCTATCCCGGGCACTCGGAAGGGGGACTTTCTATCCTAAAAGCGGCGGTGGTTAACGAGCAGCAGTTAGCCCGGGTTGCCAGGGAGTTAGAGTTAGGCAGCTACCTATTGTTAGGAAAAGGGGAGGAGCAAACCGGTGGGCGACAGAAGGATTCCTTGCTGGCTGATGCTTACGAGGCACTGCTCGGCGCTATTTACCTTGATGGAGGGATAGAAAAGGCTACAACCTCGGTTTTGCTCCAATTCTCCGGAGTATTTCAGGATTTGACAGAAAAGGGAGTGGCCTTCGACTTTAAAACCCGATTTCAGGAGATTACTCAGGATCTGTTTAAGATAACACCCAACTATTCGGTAGTAAAAGAATGGGGACCGGATCACGAAAAATCCTTTGAGGTTCAGGTTTCAATAAAAAATAAAATCTATGGTTCCGGTTTGGGGAAAAGCAAGAAGGAAGCAGAGCAGAAGGCAGCAGCCGAAGCAATTGAAATAATTGAAGGCAAAATTGACCAATATCCCAAATCCCAATGACTAAAAACATTACTTGGATCCTTTTTAAAATTTGACTGTTCCCTGTAGCTTGCTACCGCGTTTCCTCTTCTTCCCCTCTCCCCTGGGGGAGAGGGGAAGAGCTTGTCCTGAGCCTGTCGAAGGAGTGAGGGGGAGTAGAATATTCCTTATGATACCCTGCAGCTTGCTGCAGGGAGGTTCATTCTTTTTAATATGATTAATAATACCTTCAAATCGGGCTTTATTGCCATCATCGGTCGACCAAATGTGGGTAAATCAACCCTATTGAATAATATCCTGGGGAGAAAAATTGCCATTATTTCTCCCAAGCCCCAGACCACTCGGAATCGGATCCTGGGAGTTAAAAATCTCTCTCAGGCCCAGCTTATTTTCCTGGATACCCCGGGAATTCATCGGACCCGATCCGGTCTCGGCAAGCGGATGGTTACCACTGCCCTGGCCGCACTCGAGGAGGTTAATCTAATCCTTCATTTAGTAGAACCAGAAGAAAATAAATGGGAAAAAGAGGAGTTTGTCCTGGAAAAGCTTTCGTCGGTAACGGCTTCGGTTTTTCTCCTGATTAATAAAATTGATACCATTGCCAAAGAGAGCCTTCTCCCCCTGATGAGGCAATCCGGTTCCTTAGGGATCTACCAGGAAATCCTGCCCATCTCCGCCCTCCGTGGAGAAGGTATTGACCAGCTACTCGATCTCATTGTCGGGGTTCTTCCCCGGGGCCCCCGATACTTTCCTGAGGATATAGTTACCGATCAGATGGAACGCTTCCTGGCAGCGGAGATTATTCGTGAAAAGGTCTTTAATCTTACCGAGCAGGAAATTCCTTATTCAACGGCAGTGCTGGTGGAGGAGTTCAAGGAAAGGGAAGGGAAGAACCTGATCTCTATCCGGGCGCTCATCAATGTTGAGCGCGACTCTCAGAAAGGCATCATTATTGGCAAGAAGGGAAGGATGATCCGGGAGATCGGGGAAAAGGCCAGGTTAGAGCTGGAGAGGCTGTTAGGGGCCCGGATCTTCCTGGATCTGTTCGTCAGGGTGCAGAAAAACTGGTCAAGAGACTCCCGGGCCTTACGGGAGTTTGGATACCAATGAAGATTAAATATCAAATGACAAAGCCCAAAGTTCAAATGAAACCCAAAGTTCAAAGCCTCCTTCGCCGTAATGGCTACGAAGGCTGAATGACAAAATATTTGACGTTGAGATTTTGACATTTGTCATTCATTTGTTATTTGGATTTTGACATTTGGATTTAATTAAATTATTTACCCACAATAATCCCGGGATGAGCCAAAAATAACTGTTTATTACCAAAAAACCGGATACAGGAAGAATGAAGCCAATTGTTGCCATTGTTGGCCGACCCAATGTGGGTAAGTCAACCCTGTTCAATAAGATTGTCCGGAGACGAAAGGCATTAGTTGATGATCTACCCGGCCTTACCCGGGATCGCATCTACGGAGAGGCCAATTGGGACGGCCAGGAGTTCATCATGATTGATACCGGTGGCTTTGAGCCAGTTAGTCGGGAAAGACTACTTCAGCAGATGCAGGAGCAGGTGAAGCTGGCGATCGAGGAAGCAGAGCTGATAATATTTATCCTGGATGCGAAGGAGGGTTTAAATCCCTCTGACCTTGAAATAGCCAAGCTACTTCGCCGGGTTACCAAGCCTGTTCTCTATGCGGTAAATAAGATCGATGGGAAGAAACAGGAAGAGAAGCTCTATGATTTCTACCGTCTGGGGGTGGAGAGGCTCTTCCCTATATCGGCGGAGCACCGAAGAGGCCTGGGAGACCTGCTGGATGAGGTTATTAGCCTCTTCCCTGAAAGAGAAGCTGAGGAGAGAGAGGAACAGGAGATAACCAGAATAGCGGTGATTGGCCGGCCCAATGTGGGAAAATCCTCTCTCGTCAATCAAATCCTTGGTTTCCAAAGGGTTCTGGTAGCGGAAGAGCCAGGAACCACCCGTGATCCCATTGATACTGTCTTTAGAATTGATGATCGGCCATACCTACTCATAGATACTGCCGGGATCCGGCGGAAGGGAAGAGTCAGCCTTCGCCTGGAAAAATACAGCATTATTAAGGCACTCAAGAGCATTGATCGCTGTGAGGTGACCGTGCTTATGCTTGATGCCTCCGAAGGGATCGCCAATCAGGATATTAGGGTCGCCGGGTATGCCTACCAGAGAGGTAAGGCCTGTATTATCTTTGTTAATAAGTGGGATCTTATTAGAGAGGATAAGGGTATTAGGTCAAAGTGGGCCGGGGAGATTAAATACCGATTCAAATACCTAAGCTTTGCCCCGATCGTCTTTGGCTCTGCCCTGACCGGTGAAGGGGTAGGGGAGGCATTAGACGAGGTGGTCAAGATCGATAACGAGTACCGACGCCGTATCCCCACGGCTCTGCTTAATACGGTTCTGGAGAAGGCTTTGAGAAAACACCAGCCCCCGCTTTATCGTAGCAGGCCTTTAAAGCTTTACTACCTCACTCAGGTCTCCATCCGCCCTCCTACCTTTGTGATCTTTGTAAATTACCCCCGGGGAATACACTTCTCTTACGAGCGCTATCTGGCCAATCAGATCCGGGAGGCCTGCGGATTTGAGGGAACGCCAATAAGAATAATCTTCAGACAGAGAGAGAGATCTACAGTCAAACCGTAGGGGCTTGTAGTGGCGGACCTCGGTGTCCGCCCCTAGTTCCCCCTCCCCTTGTGGGAGGTGTTAGGGGAGGGGGATAGTTGAGTCATTTATTCTATTCACCCCCACCTTTAGCCTACTTCGTCCGCCTGAGGCGGACTACAAAGGCCGCAGTCCTCCCTCATCCCTTCGACCCTCTGTCATTCTGAGCGAAGCGAAGAATCTGGGCTCAGGACAGTCTCCGCGAAGAATCTTTGTCCTGAATGAAGTAAAGGATCTGGGCCCAGGACAAGCTCCGCGAAGAATATCAAATTAAATGGAGAATTTGCGGGTTTAAAGAAATGATGCGAAAAACAGCAGTAGATGATAAAAAGGAAATTAAAAAGCCCGGGCAGCGTGTCTACCCGGGCTTTGAGGGAAAAATTCAGTTCGTCTTTAGAAGAAAGTAGAAATCCCAGCCATCAATGTAAATGTAGTTTCACTTATCGAATCTCCATTAGACATTGTCATTCTTTGTAATAAAACCTGCGGGACTATTGCAGTATTCTCGCTAATGAAGTATTTAATACCGCCATTGGCACCGTAAATCCAGATGCTTATGTCTGGCATCTCTTCACCGATAAGAGCTACTTTCCCAACACTTCCCCCAACATATGGAACTAACTTTGGATTTTGGACGATAAAGTTATAGGTGTAAAAAACCTGGATAGGAGCAACTCCCATCCATTCATCCTCTATAGGCTCTGTATAAGTCATGAGCATAAGATTTATTCCCGCTGCGTGATTTTGGGTAAAGTAGTAACCTAAACCTCCCATAATTATTAGCGTATCTACGCTTCCTTCTCCTGATGTTGTTTGGAAACTAAACAGCGCTTGCAGTTCCTTGTTTCCCTCCTCAATCTGGGCACTGGCAATTCCGGAGAAAGCGAAAATTACCGCCGCCAATAACATTAATGCACCTGCCTTTTGTCGAGTAAGCATTTTCAACAACCTCCTTTCGCCCCCGATGGCCATCGGGGGGTTAACGCTACTAAATCCCCCCTTTGAAAAGGGGGGGTTAGGGGGGATTTTCATAATCTAACCCTCCTTAAGAATGTGTTTAACCATGACCAACAGAATTAGAATCCCAGAATTCTAAATCCACCCCCTTTCGTTTTAAGTTAGTTTTTGCCTTTTGCTATTTATAACTGATATTTTTATGAAATTCAAGGAAAAATTTAATCTCTATCGCTTATTAAAATATGTAAGAATACCCCATTCTGTGAATGAATAACATCCTCATAGTTCCCTCTCCCTTGGAGGGAGAGGGTCAGGGTGAGGGGGATTACTTGCTCATTATTAGCTTCTTGGCCACGGTGCCTACCGCCAGA
>JAUWWP010000039.1 GCA_030616835.1 Deltaproteobacteria bacterium
CGATTGGTCACATCGCAGATATAAGTGTGGGTCTCAGCCCCCAGAGCCTTCAGCTCCCCTGCCGTCTTATCCAGCTCTTCCTGCCGCAGGTCCCAAAGAACAATTCGGGCCCCATCCCGGGCAAACAGGCGGGCGACCTCTCGCCCCATTCCCAAAGCCCCACCAGTAATCAAAACAACCTTCCCTTTAATCTCAGTCATTTTTACCCTCCTTATAGATCTTCTTGCTCAATTATATTATTAGGTGATTTGTAAGTTATTGCTTCTCACTGCAGCCGCGACGTTAACTTTATCATATCCGGAGAATAAAACAAGCACCATTGGTAAAAAATTTAACCTGCATATTCATTCACCCCCTAAAGGGAAAAACTGTATCCATGTTTCCCCCCTGGTGCTTGCCTATTTCTTGGTTATTTGATATGCTTAGTTATATTAAGGTGCTATGAGAAACCAAGAGAAAAAGAGTCTGCTCCGAAGACTTCCTCAGGTGGATGAGCTGCTGCGAGCTGAGGTGGGGAGCGAGCTCCAGAAGGAATATCCCCGCCGGATAGTGGTGGAGGCTATTCAGAGGACCTTGGAGGATACCAGGGAAAGGGTCCTGGCCTCCAACTCATCCTTCCAGCCTGAGGAAATCTTAGGGACTCCCTACCTTTCAGAAAGAATCCGAGAACAGGCCCGATCCCTCAACCGCCGGAGCTTATGTCCGTTAATCAACGCAACCGGGGTAATCCTTCATACCAACTTAGGAAGAGCGCTCCTTGCGGAGGAGGCCCGAGAAGATCTTAGCGAAATTGCCACCCGTTACTGCAATTTAGAATTTGACCTCGACCAAGGGGTAAGAGGTAACCGTTACTCCCATGTAGAGGAGCTCCTCTGCCGTCTCACCGGGGCGGAGTCAGCGGTGGTGGTAAATAATAATGCCGGCGCAGTGCTCCTGACTCTCAACACCCTGGCCAGCGGTAAGGAAGTGATTGTCTCCCGCGGTGAACTGGTGGAGATCGGAGGCTCTTTTCGGATCCCCGAGGTGATGAGGGGTAGCGGCGCTCTGCTGCTTGAAGTAGGAACCACCAATAAAACCCATCTTAAGGACTATCAACAGGCAATTAGTGAGAAGACTGGGTTACTACTCAAGGTTCACCGGAGCAACTTCCAGATGCTCGGATTTACCTCGGAGGTAAGCTTGACGGAATTAGTCGAGCTGGGAAGGGAGAAAGGGATTCCGGTAATGGAGGATCTGGGAAGTGGCTGTCTAATTGAGCTCTCCTCCTACGGTCTGCCCGGAGAGCCCACGGTGCCGGAGATAGTAAAAAGCGGGGTAGAGGTAGTGAGTTTTAGCGGCGATAAGCTTCTGGGCGGTCCCCAGGCCGGGATAATTCTGGGAAGAAAGGAATCCCTGGATAGAATTAAGGCAAATCCCATTCATCGGGCCCTAAGAATCGATAAACTCACCCTCTCGGCCCTGGAATCCACCCTCCGTTTGTATCTGGATAAGGAAACTGCTCTGAATAAGATCCCTACCCTTCGCCTCCTAACTACCCCTTTAAATGTTATTCATCAAAGGGCAAAAAGGCTGCTGCGCCGACTGAAAAAGAAGTTCTCTTCCCTCCTGGAGATTGAACTGGTGGATACACTCTCCCAGGTGGGAGGTGGGGCCTTCCCCTCAGCCAATCTTCCCAGCAAGGCCCTGGTTCTGAAGCCAAGGGATCTTTCGGTGGAAGAGCTGGATCGGAGGCTACGGGGTTCAGATGTTCCGGTTATTGGCCGCTTGAGCGAGGACCGCCTGCTTCTGGATCTCAGAACCGTGCAAGATAACGAACTTAAGTCCATCGAGAAGACGCTGGAAAGTATTTTTTTAATGGAGGATTCAAGGGGTTAAGGACTCCAATATAATGTCAAATGTCAAAGCTCAAATGAAACCCAAAGTTCAAATGACAAAATATATAAATAAATCCTAAGCACTAAGCACCAAATCCTAAATAATATCAAATGATCAAAATAAAAAATAAAAAACCCTGTCCTGAGTCTGTCGAAGGGATGGTTTAAACATTTGGTATTTGAATTTAGAATTTATTTAGGATTTAGGATTTCTCAGTTGATATTTGACATTTAGTCATTTGTCATTCATTTGACATTTGGATTTTGGCATTTGAACTTTTACTAGTTGAATACTTTCATCCTTCGCAGTAGGGGCAATTCATGAATTGCCCCTACTACGGAGAACGGGCGAACCCTTGAACCCTTTCAAGTAATAATGACACCCATAATTAGTGTTGTTTCTCTCGTCGTATCACAAGATATGGTGGCGAAAGAAATCCATCTCTTAATTTGATGCTTACATAATTGCCTTTTGCTTGGTTATATGATAACAATACTATTATTCAGTATGATCGGGAAGATTAGTGATGACCAACTCTAATGTTTTAGTGCTCAATCGCTCCTTTCTGCCTATCCACATTACCACGCTCCGGCGTGCCTTTTCTCTGCTCTATTTAGGGCTTGCCCGGGCGGTGGATAAACAGTACCAGACCTTTGACTTTCAGAGCTGGAGTGAGCTTTCCGTGGAAGCGGGAGGGGAGAGTATCGGTTTGGTGAATAGGGCAATCAGGGTTCCCCGGGTGATCCTGCTTACCAGCTTCGACCGTATTCCCAAGCGCCATGTTCGCTTCAGCCGGATGAATATCTATGCCCGGGATAGCCATACCTGCCAGTACTGCGGCAGGACCATTGCCCGCAATGAGATAAACCTGGATCATGTAATCCCCCGATCCAAAGGGGGAACCAGCACCTGGGAGAATGTTGTTTGCTGCTGCTATACCTGCAATCGGAAAAAAGGAGGGAAAGCCCCGGAGGAGGCAGGGATGAGGCTGCTATCTACCCCTAAGAGGCCCAAATGGACTCCTTATGTAAACTTTTCCATACAAAGCCTCAGTTATCAGGAATGGAAGCCCTTCTTAAATATCGTTGATGCCTCCTACTGGAATGTGGAGCTTGAGGAATAGAGAGAAAGGAAGGGAGGGAAGAATGAGTTATGAACATTGTGCAAAGTGCGGCAAAGGGCTTCCCTCCGGGGGTGTGAAATATATCATCAGTATCAATATAATCGCTGACTTTGATGGAATCCTGCCGGAAATGGTGGATGACGAAGAGATTGCCCGCCTTCTTCAGGAGGCTGAGAAAATGGATCAAGAGACCCTGGAAAAAGAGGTTCATCAAGAGATGGCCTATCTTCTCTGCAAGCCCTGCCGGGATACCTTTGCCGAAAACCCCCTGAACCTCAGCCTCAAATCACTCTCAATGGAGGGTATTTTCCCCGGCTTATTACAATAAAAATTATTCCTTTTTCAGAAGCGGCAGCAGATCGTGGATATACTGGCACTGGGCGATAATATCTTCTTTTTCTTCCCCAGATACATCCTCCCAGTGCGGATATAGTCGCTCTAATTCCCTCGCTGCCTCCGAGAGCCTCTCATAAGTTTCGCTAAGAAGATCCTCAAGATAGATTACCCCTTCTTCCTCTTTCTCTTTTTCCTCCTTCTCTTCTTCCTCTTTCTCTTCTTCCTCCCTCTCTTCTTCCTCAGCCTCCTTTTTCGGAGTGAGAGAGATAGCCACCGCTGCTATTTTACCTTGTAAGAAGCTCTCAATATTAGGATTCAAGATCCCTTTTTCTCTTAGCTTTTCCTGATACTTTTTGATCTCTTCCTCGCTCAATCCCTCTTGGTAGAGATTATCAAGAATGCTCAGCTCTACTGCCTCTTCATCAGAAAGCTCATCGAACAGGCGGGCCTTAACCTCTTCCCTTTTTAATTGCTTGAGCGCACCAATGCGGCGGAATCCCGCAACAATCTGCCATTTCTTATCGGGTTTCAGCCGGAGTAGAACCGGGTTTTGCTGTCCTTCGGCCTCAATGCTTTTCGTCAGGCCTTCCAGATTAGCAAGTTCCCGGGTCTGAAAGGTATCATCTTCCAGATCAAGCTGGGAAAGAGGAATCTCTTCCACTGATCGTCCCACATTAGGGATAATCGACTCGATCTCCGAGCTCAGCTTATCAGACAAGTTAAAATCTCCCAGGGGCTTCTTATCCACGTCTTAACACCTCCTCCGTGAATTCCTCGTATAGTTTAGCTGCGCTGCTAATGGGAGAATATTCAAAGATCGACTTGCGGTGAGCCGGACATTCCTCCAGCTTTACATCCCGGTGGATAACGGTTTTAAATACCTTATCTCCGAATAGCGTTCGTAATTGGGCTACCACCTCTCGGGAGATATTGGTGCGGGGATCATACATGGTGCAGATAATTCCCCCCAGTCGCAGTCTTCTATTAAACTTCTGCCTTACTACCTTTAAGGTCTTGATCAGCTCAATGGTTCTTTCCAGAGCCAAGAACTGGGTTTGTACCGGAATTATTAACTCCGATGCGCTTGCCAGAGCAAGCAGGGTGAGAAGTCCCATTGTCGGGGGACAGTCGATAAGGGTGAAATCGTAATTCTCTGCTTCTTCCCGGGTGAGGAGGAAGGAGCGTCCCCGCAGCCTGATATCCTGGACTCTTAATCTTGAGAGCCGGGCATCAGCAGGGGCTAGAAAAAGATTCTCACCAATCTCGATTACACATTGTTTCAGGGGTAGATTCTGGGTCAGGATATGGTAGATAGAAACAGAGAAGCTCCCGGGATTGATCCCCGACCAGAGAGTGCAGTGGGCTTGGGGATCCATATCAATGAGGAGGGTCCTTTTTTTATGAAATCCGGCCAGCCGGGCGCCGAGGTTAACCGTGGTGGTAGTCTTGCCTGCCCCTCCCTTTTGATTGTAGATGGCTATAACCCTTGCCACATTAACACCATCTGCCACCTTTCTTTAAGGATTAGGGCTTATCCCTGTTAAGCAGCCAGCCTCCACTGCCTATCCCCGGGGTCTACCTTTTCTTACCCCGCCTTTTCCCCTTTACCACTACGGTTTTCTTCCCCCCTACTTCCCCCTTGGCCTTGGGTCGAGCCGGAGGAGCAGGCTTGATCTCCTCCGCCTTCTTCTCCGGAGGCTTCGCCTCTTCTGGCCTGGGGGCAGGCCGGGGAGGTGGAGGGGTAGGAGGTGGAGCTGCCGGACGTGGAGGTGGAGCTGCCGGGCGTGGAGGTGGAGCTGCAGGACGTGGAGGTGGAGCTGGTCGGGTAACGGACGGTCGCGACGCCTCCATCTCTCCCATCTCGATCTTTCCCCGGAAAGAAGCCCCATCGTGGATCAGTATCCGGGGAGAGTTGATATCCCCAACCATCCTTCCGTCAGCGGCAATCTCTACCTTATCCGTAGCCACAATGTTTCCCACCAGAACCCCGCTGATAAATACATTCTGAACATTGATGTCAGCCTTAACCACCCCGGAAGGCTCGATGAAAAGATCCCTGGTAAGCGAGAGCTTTCCTTCCACCCGACCCTGGACGGTCAGATCCTCATTGCCTTCCAGGCTTCCTCTGATGATGATGGTCCCGCCGACCGTGGTATTGCTGGATTCCCCAAATCTTTGATTAACCATATTTCCTCCTCTTTTGAGGGTAATCTCCCTCACCTACTCCATAATAACATTACCCTTAAAATGAGCTCCATCAGCAATAAGGATACGCGGAGCCTTAATATCTCCAGTCATCTTGCCATCCTTTTTTATTTCAACCTTATCGGTGCAGGTAATATTGCCAGTCACCTCCCCGCTGACCTCCACATTTTGGGTCTCTATATCTGCCTCGACCACCCCGGTGCCTTCGACAAAAAGACTCTCCTCCAGGGCAATCTTGCCGTGAACTGTTCCCTGAATAATCAGGTCCTCCCCTCCCTCTATTTCCCCATCAATGACGATGGTATTGCCAATAACTGTGTTGGCCATTTCTTATCCCTCCTTATCTATAAGCCAGAATTAAATAAAAAAGATATAGATTTCTTCTTCCCGAATAACTGTAATTGAACCTTTTGCCCTGTCTAAATACCCTCGGGAAGCTTAACCATCATCTCCACATTTCCCCGGTAGCGGGCCCCATCATCGATCACTACCCGGGGGGACTTGATATCCCCGATAACCTTAGCATCGGCAGCGATCTCTACCTTGTCGGCAGCAACCATATTGCCGTTCATCTCCCCCTTGATGGTGATGTTCTCGGTCTGCACATCGGCCATGACCACTCCGGTGGTCTCTACTATTAAATGCTTCTTTAGGGCAATACTGCCTTCCACCCGACCCTCGATCACCAGATCCTCCTCTCCGTGCAATTCCCCTTTAATAACAATCCCCTTTCCGATAATTCCTGCTCCTGCTGACATCGTTATCTCCTTTCTTAGAATTTAGCTCATTGCTTTTCCTGTTTCCTGACGCCAATCTTTTTATATCAATATCGAAATCCTTTGTCAATCTTTTTTAAAATTATGCTTTTGATTTTTTAGTAATCTGAGCTTCAGTCAGCTACTGAGGTCCGGATCACCTCCTCCACCGTGGTAATCCCCTCCTTTAACTTGGTTAACCCACTCCGCCTCAGGGTCTTCATTCCCTGGCGAACTGCCTCCCTTTTGAGCTCCGCTGCCGATGCCCCGTTCAGAATAAACTCCTTGATCTCATCCCCTACCACCATCACTTCGTACAGGGCCACCCTTCCCTTAAAACCAGTATCATGGCAGGTATTGCAGCCTTTTCCCTGGTAACAGGTGACGCTCCGAGCCTCCGCCTCATCGAACCCGAGGTCAATTAAGGCCTGGACCGGAACCTTCAGCTCTTCCCGGCATTTGGAGCAGACTCGCCGGGCCAATCTCTGGGCCACGATACAGTTCAGGGAAGAGGATACCAGAAAAGGCTCTATCCCCATATTGAGCAGCCGGCTTATCGTACTGGGGGCATCATTGGTATGAAGGGTACTCAGAACCATATGCCCGGTCAGAGCCGCCTTTACCGCGATCTCCGCAGTCTCGAAATCCCGGATCTCCCCCACCATAATGATGTCGGGATCCTGCCTTAGAAAGGAGCGCAGGGCCGCCGCAAAATTCAATCCGATATCCTCCTTCATATGCACCTGGGTAATGCCCTTGAGGTTAAACTCCACTGGATCCTCAGCGGTGGAGATGTTTTCCGAAATCTTATTCAGATCGGAGAGAGCCGAGTAAAGGGTGGTAGTCTTCCCACTCCCTGTCGGTCCGGTGACCAGAACCATCCCGAAAGGCTTGTGGATGCAATCTTTAAAATCCACGAGTGCCTTCTCTTCAAAGCCGAGCTTAGTCATATCCAGTTGGAGGTTAGATTTATCCAGGAGCCGCAATACTACCTTCTCTCCGAAAAGGCTGGGTAGAACCGAGACCCGGAAATCCATCTCCTGGCCCTTCGAGAGCTTCAACTTGATCCTCCCATCCTGGGGCAAACGCCTTTCCGCAATATCCAGTTTGGACATAATCTTGACCCGGGAGGTAATGGCATTCTTAAATTTCACCGGGAGTTTCATAACCTCATAAAGCACTCCATCAATACGGATACGAACCCGAAACTCATCCTCAAAGGGCTCAATATGAATATCACTGGCCTTTTTCTTGATTGCGTCCGTCAGGATCTCGTTCACTAACTTGATCACCGGGACATCCTCGGTGGCCTTCTCCAGCTCACCTATGCTGATCTCCGCTTCATCTTCCACTATATCAATCTCTTCGTCCATTTTGGCCATCACTTCTTGCAGAATAGATGAGGAATCGTAATAGCGGTCAATCGCCCGCTTGATCGCACCTTCTGAGGCAATTACCACATCCACATCCAATTCAACTCTGAACTTGATCGCATCAATCGCATCTATATTGGTTGGGTCAGCAGCGGCAACCACCAGGGTTGATCCTGCCCGGTTTACGGGAATAACCTGATATTTCGTGGCAACATCTTCAGGAACCAACTCAATAGCCTCACTGGGAATCTCAACCTCATCCAGGTTTATGGAAGGAATCCCGTACTGTTCACTTAGAATCTTGGTTAACTCACTCTCATCAACCAATCCCAGTTTGGTCAGAGTGGTGCCCAACCGACCTCCCGTGGCCTTTTGCTCCTTTAAGGCCGCCTGAAGCTCCTCCGGCTTGATCAAATTCTTCCTTATTAAAAGTTCTCCTAATCTTTCTGCCATAATCCTACTCCCCTATTCCTAAGTCCTTAACTAAATTAGCATATCCTCATAAGAAATCAAGGAGATCTTCCTGCTGGGTCTGCGATTAGGAAAAATTAAATTTCTTTTTCCCCGAACACCTGAGCACTGAAGATCTCTATTTTTACCTCGCCTTCCTTCCAGGCCTCAGCGGGAAGGCCTGCCTTTAAGCAGGTATGCTCCAAAAAGGTCTCCCGATCCCAACCATATTCGGTGGCAACCTGGGGAAGGAGCACCCCCCGATGAAGACCCTTGGTTAGGTAAATCCCATGTTTTCCCACCTCTATTTCATTGGTGTCCTTGATCTCACGGAGGGGAGACAGTACCGATATTTCAAGCTCAATATCTTTCAATTCCTTCCGGGAAAGGGGAGGAAAACGGGGATCCTGGGTGGCCGCCGCAATGGCCATATCCTGAACGGTATGATGGAGAGATTTTTCCGAGACGAAATTGCCAATACACCCCCGAAGCTGCCCTTTCTTATTGATAGTAACGAATGCCCCCTGCTTACCTTCAAGATTTTCCTCGGTTACGGTAAAGCTGGGTACCGAGCCCTTGGTAACATACTCATTGATGCTCCGGTGGGCAATCTCTAACAGCCTCTTCTTTTCCCCTTCACTTAGATAAGTTTCGGACATTTCTTCCCCTTTTTTGCTCAAAGTAGTCTTTCAGGATCTTTTCATGGTCAAAGGCCAGGGGCCTGGGCAGAGTATCTTCGGTAAAGATTCCGATCCCCTTAGCATCATCGGCAGCTACCGGTTCTCCCTCGGCTCGGGCCAGATAAACCGTGGTAACCGTGTGGTGTCTTGGGTCCCGGTCAGGCCGGGAATAGGTATAGAACTGCTCCTGAAGCTGCACCCCAAGAGTGGTCTCTTCTCTTGCCTCTCTTACCGCTGCCTCCTCCAGGGATTCCCCATAGTCAAGGTAGCCACCGGGAATGGCCCAGCCGTAGGGAGGGTTCTTTCTTTCAATCAAAACAATTCCCCTGCCTTCCAGTTCAATGATGATATCCACCGTGGGGATGGGATTGCCTTGTCTTTCTCCGCTCATAGCCGAATCCCAATGCTTAAGAAAATTATATAATACCCCAGAAAAATCACGAAGTCAAAGAAAATGAGAGCAGGACTTCCCCCCTAAAAAATAGTTATTGAGTTAGAATGTCTATTTAATTTCAAATAGTTGGAGGAATTAGCAAGTGAAAAAGTCTAATTTTAGAAAAATGGGGCAACTTTTCTCTAAACTAAATGATTTCTCCACCCCTGTCCGCCTAAGGAGGATATGGAGGATAAGGTGGATTATGATGCTATTTTATAATTTAGCAATAAGTGGATAGGCGGACTGGCCGACCCTTTGAGAGGGGAGAAGGTAATTTCTGAATACCCGGCTCTGGAAGCGGTAGTTAGATAAAAACAACGCAACAAGTAAACAACGTGGCTTTCTGCTAAAATACCTAACGTCCAAGTTCAGTTGCGTGGGCGGACCAACACCAACCACGCTGGAACAACTAAAAAAACCGTTATCGGAGCAATCGACGTCCGCAGCGCGCGAGAGCTGGCCCACGTCAACTGCAACGCTTTGTTAGGCCGCCATTTGCGACGGTTTGAATTGTCTCTTCTAGTAACTGATACACAACTTCCGTGCTTAATTTAAGGTCACCAGACAGCACTGGGCATTTTTTTCTTCTTTTCTTTTTTCAATTTTCGTTTTTCTTTTGGATTATGCTGGGCCTTTTTCTGTTGTTCCCTTTTGCCTTTGTCTTTTTTACCCTTATCACCCATATCTGTTTCTCCTTGCTTGAAAATGACTTGCGCCGAACTGTGGCGCCGAAACCCCTTATTCGGTCGTAGAGGTTAGCAGATGAGATCGTTTGGCGTCACTGCCAAACGCCTCCAACATGCCCCGATAATAGCAAAGTTAATACGATAAGTCAACGATTATGTTTAATGTATCGATCTGACCCCTTTCTTCCTTCATTTTTCGTAATTTCATTATATATTTCCGTGGCAATTAATTTGTGCCCTTTTTCTATTAAATGAATTAGGTCATTTCTAAAATATTGAGATAATGGCTTATTGGTATTTTTGAATTTATTAATAGCATCTACTAGAATAATGTTCTCATTCTTAGATATTTCGCGTAACATTGATGCATATTTTTCGTGTAATTTAGGAATATCCTTTATTTGTTCGACATCCATTTTATAAAATGTTTTGAAAAATTTAAATGACCACAATGGCATTGCGTTTTCCTCAAACCCTGAAGGAGCAGTAATTAGAATGGGTACTTTATTTGTTTTTAGGATTTTAGAAACCATGCTAATAATATTCTTTCTAAAATCATTAATTGGAACTCTGTAATATTTCTTTCCTCCTATCTTAAATATCATCAACCTTATGAGATTAAAACAATATGAACCCCTTCCCAATGAAAACTGAAACTGATCTGTAAAACCTGATGGAACAATCCAATGATCATTCCACCCAAAATAGATACAGACATAATCTGGATTGTAGGATAAAAGTTGCTTCAATAATAAATTACCTTGAAAAGTGGTATATCCTGGAACCGAGGCGTTAATTACTTCGAATTTAGTTTCCGGGTGATTTGTTATTAATAATTCTTCTAAAAAATCTGAATATAGCTTTTTTCCTAAAAAAGAACTTGAGTCTCCCAAAATTAAGATTCTAAAAGTATTTTTGGACTTAATTCTCGAGTATTCTTTTTTTCCCCGAAAACCGTAACTATTAGTAAATTCTGTATTTGGTATGGGTTTCCAAAATAATGATTTGTCAGACTTAAATAGTTTTATTCTAACGGGATTACCTTCTTCTAAAATTCCATCTTCATCCCATAATGGAATACCTGTTGAATAACCAAATTGGAGATATCCAGAATGTATTTTGACTGGATCCCAATTTATAAGTCGTAAGATAATCTCAGAAAGAAAGAAAGAGCAGGAAAGGGAAAGAAAAATAGCTAATACTCGGAATAATATCGTTTTCTTTCTCATTTTAAGCGAAGTACGCGAAGTACGGGGATGGTCATCGAAGTACGGGGACGGGGACGGCCATGAAAATATAACTTACTCATTAACGTCCAAGCTCAGCCGCCCGCCTTAAGCGGGTCGGCTGCAGCGAGTTGTTAGAATCAGACTCAAGCATATATCTTCTTTAGTCGTTCTGCAATCCAGACCTTTATAATAGATTGGCGGGGAACACCAAGACGCTTTGCTTCCTTGTCTAAGGAGCGAATCATCCATATCGGGAAGTCAACATTGACTCTTCTCTGCTCCTGCTCAGGTCGTCTTGCCTTTGAGAGATCAAGATACTTGGAAATATCTTCCCCCGCATCAAATTTCTTGTCCAGTTCCTCAGCTTTCATATACTTGTACCTCCTCTCTTCGAGATCGTCGCACTGATATTATCCTTATTCTCTCACCACGATACGCGATGATCCCAGACCAATGTCTACCACCAATTCTCCCGATTACAAGAAACCTGGGTTCGTCGCTAGTTCTTGCAGGAATTTCAATCAAATCAGGATCATCCCATAATGCTTGAGCTTCAACAAAATCTATGCCATGCTTCTTCTTGTTACTTTCACTCTTCTCAGGATCGAATTCAAATTCCATGGTATAGATATTATACCAATATAGAATACTATGTCAACCAAAAAAGTATACAGGATCTCCCCCATTATTTAGGTAAAGAGTGGATAGGTGGAATTTTCCAGCAAGCCTGTAAGGGCCGACGTCCTGAGCCCTTCGAGACGGACTCCGTCCTCCTCAGGACTTCGGAAGGAGCGAAACATCACGAAGGAGTGGGAGAAAACTTGTCCGCCTCTGTCCGCCCCAGGAGGATAAGGCGGGTTAAGGGGGGATGGGAAAAATGCTACAACGCAAATTCCTTTGGGTTTCGGGAGGCCTTGACGGTTATATTTCGGGTTGTTATACTGGGAAAAAATGAAAAAGCTAATCCTTTGCGATTTCGATGGGACGATAAGCCTTAAAGATGTAAGTCATCAACTGCTGGATACCTTTACCAATGGTAATTGGAAGGGAATTGATCAGGAGTTTATCAGCGGGAAGATCGGCTCCCAGGAGGCCTACCAGAGAATAGCAAAGCTTCTTAAGGGAAGCCAGAAGGAATTTCTCGATTATGCTCGAGGATTTACTGGGCTCGATCCATACTTTCATGACTTTTACCACCTCTGTATGAAAAATGAGATTGCGGTAAAGATAGTAAGCGATGGCTTCGACTTCTATATCTCTGCCCTCCTGGACAAATACCATCTGGGGGAGATCGAGTTCTTCTCCAATCAGTTGGTCTTTAAGCCCGACGGAAGCTTCGAGATGAAATTTCCCTACTGCAATCCTGATTGCTGCCCTTCGGGCACCTGTAAAGGGACGGTAGTATCTAAC
>JAUWWP010000342.1 GCA_030616835.1 Deltaproteobacteria bacterium
TGCCGCCAGGATCGAGAGTGAAAGGGAGAGGTTCTATCTTGCCGAGAAAGAGAAAAAAGATCGTTGGGCCAGCCCCTGGACCGGCAGGATTACCAATAATCGTCTCATCAGACAGATGAACGAGGAGTTTATCAGCGGGAAAGGGGTCCACTGGAGCCCTACCCTGCTTGAAATATATGCCCAGTGTCCCTTCCGCTTTCTGATGGGAAAGATACTGGGTATGGCAGAGCTCCAGCGGCCGGAGATCGAACCTGACCGAATGACCGAAGGCTCAGTCATTCACGATATTCTCCGGGTCTTCTACCAGGAAAGATTCGACCAGGGGAAGCTCCCTCTGTCCGGGAGCGAGGAGGAAGGCCTCCATCTCGAGGAGGTATGCAAAACGGCCTTCCAGAAATGGGAATCGAAGATACACTTAGGGGATGATTGGTTCTGGAGAATAAGAAAGGAAGAGATCCTCCTGAGGCTCCGCCGGTTTATCCGTTTTGAAGCCTCCCTGAAGGAGGAGTTTAGCCCCTTCCGATTTGAGCTATCCTTCGGAGACAAAGCCTCGGAGTTGCCTCCTGTGGCGATTCAGGACGAAAGCGGCCTCCGGGTAGAGCTCAAGGGAAAGATCGATCGC
Organism: Deltaproteobacteria bacterium; assembly: GCA_030616835.1. Classification (GTDB taxonomy): domain Bacteria; phylum Desulfobacterota. The sequence continues at coordinate 623 of JAUWWP010000342.1, forward strand.
CTTGATCTTTCGGCCGAAGGGGATAGCTTCCGGGTAGTAGATTATAAGAACAGCAAAGATGACCGCGGAGCAATCCATCCTAAAAAGCTTGGCCAGGTCAGCTTCCAGATACCCGTATACCTGCTCGCCGGAGAGATGTTCCTTCAGAAAACCGGAAAGCCCGAGCAGATCTCCGGGAGAAAGGCAACCATTTGCCTACTAAAGGAAGCTAAACTGAATAAAATTCAAAAAGACAAGAACTTCTCTCCCGATGAGCTGGAAAGATTCAAGACTCAGATTATCTCCCTGGTCCAGAGGGCAAGTAAGGGTGTCTTTGATGTAAGCCCCTTTCAGGATGAGTGTTCTCCCTTTTGTGAATTCCGCAATATCTGCCGCTACCTGCCGGTGGAAACGACCCGAGGAGAGCCATGATATATAACTGCAATTCCGAAATAAGAGGAAGATTTGTGACTGCCCCTTTGGTATGTATCCTGAGCCTGTTGGAGGGATATCTAATGTCAAATGACAAAGCTCAAAGCTCAAATGAAATCCAAAGTCCAAATGACAAAATAAAAGAAGAACGGTGCTTTGATATTTAGTCATTTAACATTCATTTGACATTTGGATTTTGGCATTTGGACTTAATGGATTTGGGATTTTTCCTCGTTCAGCCTCCCCCTGGGGAAAGTAATTATTATTATGTCCGAATCACAGATGATCTATGACTGGGTAGAGGAAGTGCGGGACGCCTTCCGGTTTGAGAAAAATACCTGCATCTTAGCCGGGGCCGGCACCGGTAAGACCTCGGCCCTGGTCGAGCAGTACCTGGCCTTACTCTCCGGGGAAACTACCCTCGGCCCCTTAAATGTAGAGCAGATCGTGGCTATCACCTTTACCGAGAAGGCGGCGGCCGAGATGAAGGATCGTATCCGGGAAGAGATTGAGAAGAAGCTCGCTCCCGGCCATCCCCAGGGGCCTGAGCCCGCCTCCGGCGGAGATCGGAAGTGGCAGGAGGTCTGGAGGAGGCTGTTTGGGGCAAATATTACCACTATTCATTCCTTCTGTGCCCGGGTGCTTCGGGAAAATCCGGTTGAGGCAGGGATCGACCCCGGCTTCGGGGTCCTGGACGACCAGGAGACCCGGGTATTGTTGGAGAGGGTAATCAAGCAGAGGGTTGTCTCGGGAGTCCAGGAGGAAAATTCCCATGCTATTCGTCTGGTGAGTGATTATGAGCTGCGTCGCCCCGGCACCTTTGGCACTGGGCTGATTGAGATCCTGATAAATTTACTTACCAACATCCGGACAGAAGGTATCAGCCTCGATCAGATCGAAAGGTACGCTCAGAGAGCTGATAAACAGGCCCGGGAAAGGCTTCCCCTATCGATCCAGTCATTGAAGGACACATTTGCCGAGCTGAAGACGGCGCTCCGGGAAGAAGGAAAAGAGGACGGGTTTGCTATGGCCCTGGAGAAGTGGCCGTCCCTGGAAAAGAAACTCAAGCTGAGTGATTGGGAGCTCGAAGACCTGATTACCGAGGCATTTCCCAACTTCCTTAGCTCCCTGAAATACAGGGGAAAGATACCCAGGATTAAGGAGCCGATTGAAAAAATCCGGTCAATCCTGAATAGGGACGATAAGGGAAAGGGATACGAGGACAACCTTCCCCGGCTCTACTCCCAGCTCCAGTCAAAGAAGGTCCTCACTGCCCTCATTGCTCTGCTCCGGGATATTGACCTCTCTTATGCCAAGGAGAAGGCCCGAACCTCTATGCTTGACTTCGACGACCTCCAGATCCATACCCGGAACCTGCTCCGCTTCTCCCCCCGGGTTCGTGAGCGTTACCAGCAGCTTTACCGGGTAATTATGGTGGATGAGTTCCAGGATACCAATGATATCCAGCGGGAGATCATCTACTACCTGAGCGAGGACCCCAAATACCTTGCCCGCTTAAGCCCCCAGGAAGATTACCGGGGGAAGATACATTTGGGAGATAACCGGCTCTTTGTGGTGGGCGATCCCAAGCAGTCGATCTATGGCTTCCGGGGGGCAGATGTGGGTGTGTTCCTTGAGGTCATGGAAGAGGTGGAGAAGCGGGGCAAAAAGTTCTTCCTCCGGGAAAATCACCGCTCCCTTCCACCCTTGATCAATTTTACTAATGCCCTGTTCTCCGAGTTGATGTCCGATTCAGGCGAATTCGGGGAGGAAAGCCATCTGATCCCGGTTCGTTCCAAGGAGGAGCAGATCGGTGTCGAGTTCCTCCTGGTCTCCCAGGGAAAAGATATTAATGAAAAAAGACAGATCGAGGCCCGGGCAATTGCCAACCGAATCCTCCAGTTAGTGGGAAACATTGATATATTCCCAAAGGGCGGAGAAAAGAAGTACGCCGATTTCAGGGATATAGCCATCCTCTTCCGGGCAATGACCAAGTCACATATTTACGAAAGGGAGCTGCGTCGTCGAAACATTCCCTATTATACCGTCCGGGGCGGGGGTTTCTACGGCTGCCAGGAGATCAAGGACCTGCTCAATGTCCTTCAAGCAGTGGAGAGCGATAATGCCGAGGTCGGCCTGGCCGGCTTCCTCCGCTCTCCCATGGTAGGCCTCTCCGATGAAACCCTTTACCAGTTGCGTCGGGAAGGCGGGAGCCTCTACTCGATCCTCTCGCCGGATAACTTAACTCTGGCGAGCCTTAATGAGGAAGAGCAGGAGAAGGTAAGGTTTGCCCGGGGACTTCTGCAAGAGCTTAAGGCCGCAAAGGACCGGCTCAGCTCCGCCGAGCTAATCGCCCGTGTCCTGGAGGGCACCGGGTACTCGGCACTCCTGCTTACCACCTTCCAGGGTGAACAGAAGGTCGCTAATCTGCACAAATTGATTGAGGTAGCGAGAAACTTCGAGGGGAAAGAGATCTTTACCTTCCATGATTTTGTCCGGCACCTGGAGAACCTGGTCAACGAGGAATCGCGGGAGCAGGAGGCCCAGATCTTCCTTGAGGGCTCCGACTGCGTGCAACTGATGAGTATCCACCAGGCCAA
>JAUWWP010000158.1 GCA_030616835.1 Deltaproteobacteria bacterium
ATCCTTGAGCACCTCATCTCCGGCCAAACCGTGAAAAAACACCCCTGCCTTAGCGGCCTCAACCGGATCATATCCCTGGGCCAGAAGCCCCCCGATCATCCCGGTTAACACATCTCCGGTTCCCCCACTGGCCATCCCCGGGTTCCCCGTGGGATTAATATAAATGGCTCCCGAGGGCTCAGCCACCACCGTTCGGGCCCCCTTGAGCACTAGGCAGACCTCAAATTTTTTGGCAAACTCCCGGGAAATCCCCACCCTATCCTCCTGAATCTTCTTTACCGAACATCCTACCAGCCTTGCCATCTCCCCTGGGTGAGGTGAGAGCACCAGTGGGGCCTTTCTCCTCTTAAGCAGCTCAACTCGATTGGCCAGGCAATTGATCCCATCAGCATCGATAACCAGAGGAGTCTCGCCGGCAAGGATGATCTCTTCCACGAACTCCCTAACTGCTTTATCAGCGGAGATCCCTGGCCCCAGAGCCAGTGCACTCTTTCCCCTGATCAAGTCCTTGACCTTAGGAAGGGCTTTTAAGCTAAAGTATCCTTTATTGACCTCGGGCAAAGGCTCGGTCATTACTTCGGTTAACTTAATCTCCATCACTGGATTGAGGCTTTCCGGAACTCCCAGGGTTACCAGCCCGGTCCCTATCCGCATCGCTGCCAGGCCGGTCATAGCGGCCGCCCCTGTCTTTCCGGGAGAACCCGCCAGAACCAGCAGATGACCGTAATCTCCCTTATGCGAACTGCTATCTCTCGCTGGGAAAAAGCTCATAAAATCTTTAGCCTCCAGTAGATTATCCTTAACCTCTTCCTTATCGATCAAATCCCGGGGAATACTAATATCAATAACCTCTAATCTCCCCACATAATCTACCCCGGGGTAAATCACCTGACCAAGCTTGGGAAGCCCAAAGGTTAAAGTTAAATTTGCCTTTACGGCGGCCCCTAACGGCCTTCCCCGATCAGTGTCCAAACCCGAGGGGATATCCACCGCAACCACGGGCTTCCCCGAACGGTTAATAAGCTCAATAACCTCCTTGAAAAACCCTCTTACCTCCGATTGGAGTCCGGTTCCCAGGATGGCATCAATAATTACCCCACATCTGTCTACCGTAGCCCAGCTAGCCTTCAGCTTCTCCCGGTTAGTTACGGAAGAAACCTCTGCCCCCATATTGGCCAGAATATCCAGATTTACCCTCGCATCCCCTTTTACCTTTCTCCTATCCGTCAGAAGGTAAACCTTGACTGGAAGCTCTTGATTAATCAGATGTCGAGCGATGACGAAGCCGTCCCCCCCATTATTCCCGCTTCCGGCAAAAACAACTGCCCCCTGGCTCAAAGATTTAGCGAAACTCCGGCAAATCACCTCGGCTGCCCCACCTCCGGCATTCTCCATCAACACTATTCCGGGTATCCCCTTCTCCTCAATGGCCTTGCGGTCAAGCTCCCGCATCATTTTGGCAGTAACTACCTTCATTTTTAATCGACCACTTTTTTCGTTTTTATATAAAGCGTCCTAAATATTTGCGTATAATATTCCATACATCATACTGATAAAATTCTAAATCCTAAATTCTAATTCCTAAACAAATTCAAATATCAAATGTTTAAAACTTTGTCCTGAACCTGTCGAAGAGAATGTTTTGTATTTTGGTCATTTAATATTATTTAGGATTTAGTGCTTCGTGCTTAGGATTTACCTTATTGGTGCTTAGAATTTGTTCATCTATCTGTATTTACAATGCTACCCTATACCCCTATTATTTTTGTCGTTCTATATAAATAAGATTAGCCTCCATTAACCTTCCAAAATTACCTGAGCAACTCCCAGCCCTGCTCCATGAGAAAGACTTAATAAAACCCGCCTTAACCCTAAGGCCTTAACCCTTCTTTCTGTTACCCCGGAGAAACCAAGCGAAGGCGGCTCGTCCCCCTTACCAACCACCTCCACCTCTCTCCAGCGAATTCCTTTCCCTTGAGCTCGGCCCAGGGCCTTAAAAAAAGACTCCTTCGCCGCAAACCGAACCGCATAGTGGAAGGCTGGGGATTTCTTCCGCTCACAATAAGCAATCTCTCTGGTGGTAAAGACCTTGTGGGTGAAACGCCCTCCCCACCTCGTAATTACCCTCTCCATTCTCTCAGTATCCACCAGATCAATACCAATCCCGTAAATCATAGTAATCAACTAAATTAAATCCAAATGCCAAAATCCAAAGACTGCTTCGTCCCGCGTGAACGCGGGACTACGGAGGCTGAATGTTAAATATTTTGTTATTTGAACTTTGGATTTCATTTGAACTTTGAGCTTTGGCATTTGACATTAGGATCATATGGGTGAATTCTGTCTACCCACTATACTCCCTGAAGAGCCAGATTTATTTAATAAGCTCCTTCATCTCCCGCACTGCCTGCTCCAATCCCACCAGAACCGCGCGGGCAATGATGCTCTGGCCAATATTCAGCTCCTCAATCTCTTTGATAGAGGCTATTCTCCCTACATTTTGATAATTCAGGCCATGCCCGGCGTTGATCCCCAGACCAAGCTTCTCCGCCATCTTTACCGCATTTATAATCTTGGTAAACTCTTCTTCCATCTGAGTCCGGCTCCGGACCTCAGAGTACCTGCCGGTATGAATCTCGATATAATCAGCCCCAACCCGATGAGCCGCCTTTACCTGATCGAGGTCGGGATCGATAAACAGGCTGACCATCAGCTCTGCCTCCTGGAGCAGGTGTACATACTTCTTGAAGGCCTCCAGATTCAAGCTTACTTCCAATCCTCCCTCAGTAGTTAGCTCCTCTCTCCTTTCCGGAACCAGAGTAACCATATCCGGCTTGATATCAAGAGCGGTCTTTATCATCTCCTGGGTTGCGGCCATCTCTAAATTCAGCTTGGTCTCTACAGTCTTGCGGAGAATCTCCAGATCCCGATCCTGAATATGGCGGCGGTCCTCTCGGAGATGGACAATAATCCCATCAGCTCCTGCCAGTTCGGCAATAGTTGCCGCGGTTACCGGATCCGGATACTTGGTTCTCCGAGCCTCCCTCACCGTAGCCACATGATCTACATTCACTCCCAACCTGGTCATCTTCCCTCCTCCCTCCATGCTGTTGAAAGGTCTTCCTGCTGTCGAATGTTATCTGTTATTAACTTAACTCAAAAATCCCCATTAGTCAAAGGGAAAATGCCCTTTGGATGTCCTTTGGATGGTCTTAGGAGCCTGGAGTTGGAATGCTCTGGAGTTTCCCCGAAAATCTGTGTCCTTATGGGATCCGCCTGAGGCGGATTGAAATAGAGATAGGCGAGGCTTTTCAGAGTGCTTGTAGGGGCTGACGTCTCTGTCGGCCCGACTTGTCCTGCCTGTCCTGAGTTAAGTCGAAGGGAGTTTATCGAAGGGAGCTTGTCGAAGGGATAAGGGTGGACTATATAAATTGCAAAATGCAAATTGTAAAATGCAAAATGCAAATGATTGTATTGGGATTTGGTATTGGGATTTGTTAGCAGAGCTTCAATAGCTTAAAAAACAAAGAATGAAATTTCGACCGTGTTAGGGTCTTCGTTGGGTGGGGTGGAGCTGTCTACTGCCCGCACCATAACCCAATAAGTGTTTCCGGAATAAACGGTAATGCAGCCCAGGCAGTCATATCCACCGGTATTTGCCCCGCATTCCACTCCTAACTTTTCATAATAATTAGTGCCATCATTGTAATAGATGTTGTATTTCACCGGCATACAGCCATCAGAGGCAGCATTCCAGTAGATCGAGGCGGGGGCTTCCGGCCAGGGACAGAAAGGTGTGTCACACTCAAGACATTCACCCCAAATTTCTACATCCTGGACTCCGGTGGTGGTGTTCCAGGTGGGGGGATCGGAGTCCACACAGTAAACATCAAAAAGCCCTCCGGAGGTTTTCCGGCCATTCACGGTTACCTGAAGTATTCTTTTCCCGACCAATACTCCCGAAGGCACGGTAACCTGAATTGAGGTATCGCTCCAGGTGGAGAGCGGGGCGGTGACGCCGTCAAAGGTAACAGTGCTGCTCCCCTGCGAGGGGCCAAAGTTGCTCCCGGTTATCGTTACCGGGTCACCATAGGTTCCAGTTGTAGGGCTGACATTGGTAATAATCGGGCCATAAAAATTAACTTCAAAATTAATAAGGGCTGAACTTCCCGAATTCCCGCAGGAATCCGAGGAGGTGACTACTAAGTTATACTCTCCCTCGGGCATTGAGAGAAAGGTTGCAGTGAAATTCCCGGTAACCGGGTCAGCATATACCGTCTCGGTAAATACATTTATATTAATAAGGAGCTGATTCTGCTCATACGAATTGGCGTATACCAGATCCAGGTCGCCATCACCATCAACATCGCCAAATTTAGCAGCAGCGGTATCATCCCCAATCAGGGGAAGCTGACCGTCAGTAACATCAGTGAAAACACCGCTGCCGTCATTCAGATAAAGCCGGTTCTGACCGCCATTAGCAACAATAATGTCCAGGTCATCGTCTCCATCTACATCCCCGAATTTTGCGTCCCAGTTGGAATCACTATCAATTGGGAGAACAAAGGCAGTGACATCAATGAAATTGCCGCTGCCGTCGTTTAGATAGAGCCGGTTCTGGCTACCAGAATTAGCAATAAAGGCATCCAAATCGTTATCTCCATCAAGATCACCCAGCTCAGCGTCCCGACTCTCATCCGTATCTGTCGGAAATTTTGTAGTGGTAGCATCGGTGAAAATCCCATTGCCATCATTCAGATATAAATGGTTTTGGCCATCCTCTCCGTTAGTGATAATAATATCCAGGTCATTATCACCATCCACTTCCTCGAATATAGCACCTAAGCTCAAATCCCAATCACTCGGGAGATTGCTACCGGTGGCGTCAGTGAAAATCCCACTGCCATCATTCAAATAAAGTCTATTTTGCCTATGTTGACGGTAGGCAATAAAGATATCCAGGTCATTGTCTCCGTCCACATCCCCAAATTCTGCGTCATTACTATAATCATCAATGTCAACTGGAATGTTAGTAGAAGTGGCATCAGTGAAGACGCCACTGCCGTTGTTCAGATAGAGACGGTCCTGAAAATCATAATCGGCAACGAAAATATCCAGGTCATTATCTCCATCCACATCCCCTAATTCAAGGTCATAACAAGAATTCACTAACGCAGGAAGATTACTGCTGGTAACATCAGTAAAATTACCGCTGTCATCATTTAAGTAGAGGCGGTTCTGACCAAAATTGCCAATTATAATATCCAGGTCATTATCTCCGTCCACATCTCCGAATTCAACATCATAACTGCCATCGTCATCAACAGGAAGCTCTTTAATCGAGGCGCTGAATATGCCGCTGCCACTGGTGGCATAGATGAATACTGTTACCTCCAGGCTGTCATCATAATCATCAGTTACTGTTCCCTTTACGATAATAGTTGAACTAAGAATGATTGACCCATTGGTGGGGGAGGTAACCGAAACGATGGGCGGTGTAGTATCACCTACCACCACTGTGATTGAATCAGGAGGAGAGCTATTACCGCAGGCATCAACCGCAACAGCATTGTAGGTAGGTGACCCGGTCTGGCCGGTGAAGGTAATTGACCAACTAATAGTGCCTTCCGCAGTTTGCCCGTTTACCAGCACCACTGCAATCTCGCTGGTAGGATCGCTGGCAGTTCCGGTTATGGTAACCGTGGGACAAATCGTGGCCTCATCAGAAGGCTCGGTGATGGTGATGGCGGGCAAATCGGGATTGGTTTCCACCGAAAAGCCCTTCGTTTTAATGGCAGTATTACCTCCGCCACAGGCATCAGCGGCAGTAACCGTCAGGGTATGGGGGCCATCGGGGATACTGAAGAAGGTCGCTGTCCACTGGCCGCTTCCCTGGTCATAATAAAATTCATCCGGGGTAGTCCCGTCAACGGTAACCATTACAGAGCTCGGGTCAATTCCGCTGCCGTCGGTAACGCTTCCGGTCACTACCAAAGGTAGGCTACTAAGGCATTCTCCCTCATTGAGGGCAAAGGCAGGGGAAGCAGATAATAGGAAGTAGAAAAGAGAAAAAAGGACAGAAGGTATATATTTAATTTTTCTAACTATCTTCATACTCTTATCTCAAACCACGAATTTCACGAATTACACTAATTATTTATTAACCCAAATAATGATGCGTTAATGTAGGGGCCAACGCCTGCCTGCCATAGCTTCAGCGTAGGTAGGTCTCTGTCGGCCCGACCTGTCCTGCCTGTCCTGCCTGTCCTGAGTTAAGTCGAAGGGAGTTTATCGAAGGGAGCTTGTCGAAGGAATAAGGGTGGACACGGAGCTCCACCCCTACAATCCACCTAAAACGGGCTACACCAAACAGGTACAAGCATGTCCTGAGCTTGTCGAATGATAAGTTGTTAATATACCAGTAATTTGGATGTTTACGTATTATTTGGGTAATATAACTATAAGTGGATAGCCGGGGC
>JAUWWP010000308.1 GCA_030616835.1 Deltaproteobacteria bacterium
GCCCGGCCCAAGTATGTATTGGAGTATCGTTTCCTTAAGCCCGAAAGGATTACCTGGACTGCGATCAAGGGAGATAAGTATATGGTTGACGGATCCTGGGAGCTATTTCCCATAGAAGGAGGGGGAAAGACCTTAGCCTGCTACAGAAATACTTATGATGTCCACACCTTAGGATTTATGGTTAGAGCAATAATGAAGGTTATTCCCAAAGGGCAGCTGGCGCTGAATTCTTATGTTACTCAAAAGACTATTAGGGATATGAGGGACTGGGTAGAGGCTACTTCGGATATGAAGCAGAGGCTCAAAGAAATAAAAAATAAGAAAAGAAGAGAGAGGCAATGGGAGATCTGGATAGATGAGCTGAGGAAAAAGAGATTAGAGAGGAGGTAACTATATGAGAAAAGGGGTCAGAATCATTTTTTTGATGAAAAAAGTCAATTTATTAATGACGTCCCCTACTTCGAGCCGTAGATAACTTCTTGACTTTAAGGGAAATGGGGACGGGTTCACATTTTATTGACAAATGAGCAAATGATGTCGCAGATTGAATTGAAGAACAATAGGCTATCCCTATTTTCCAGCGGAGTTTATGTTAAAGTTTCTCAATAATCGGCAAAACGGGGTAAGACTCCACCCCGGGAATAGCCAGCTTGCCAGACTGGAGGAATAAACGCCTCAGCCTTTCAGAACCGGTGAACGAAAGTCGTTCCTGTATTTTCACCCGCAATGGCAACCTTTCGAAAACCTTCCGGGTGATATAACCTCTCCGCCAGTTCCGGGTGAAAAATCTGAAATCCCGGATGGCCTGATCTCGATCATATATCGCCAGGGCCGCAATCTTGCCGGAAAGGACAGCCCCGACAATTCCAAAGAGCATCATTGGATCCATCATTCCACTGATAGTTCCGGCTAAAATTTTATCTTCGGCGAAAAGTCGAGGATTCCGAATTGACGCAACCGGAACCCAAACGGGCAAGAATGTCCAATCCTTAATCGGTAAACCCTCTCTCTCTGCCAAGAACTCCTGGCATCTTTTCAACGCATCCCGAGATATCGGCTTCCTTTGAAATAGGAGTCCAAAGAAAATCCCGTTCACAATCCCATGATAATAGTAATCACCGATATAATCATCGAAATAACCCACAATCTCCGTCGACTTATCGGTCTCAAATCGGAGCATATAGCAGTGGACCTTAATTGAAGGAACCTGCAAGGAATCATACATCTCGGGGAACAGGCCGGTGGCGATAATACTTCCGGAGGGTAGCTCCCGATGAGTTTTTATATCTTGAGAAAACTCGAAACGAATGCCTAATTCTTGCGCTTTTTGATAGAGAAAAGAATCAATCGAACTCTCCCGATTTCCCCTTTCCACTGTATATACTTCATGTGCTTCACCTGGTGGAATCCGGTAACCGTGCGATCCGAAATAAAATCGAATATCCTGGGGCGGATGGAAGCAGGAACTCAAGTCAATACCCACATAGCTCCAGGTTCGCTCCGTCTTAACTGGAGTCCCGTGGACCGAGGGGTGCAGAGATCCTGCTCCTCCGATCCCGGCGGATCGATCGAGAACGATCACCTCACAACCTCGACGAGCCAGATCGATTGACGCCACCATTCCGGAAAGACCGGCCCCTAAAATGTGAATTTCTTTGCCCATTGTTGTCCTCCAGCTTCTTAGCCACCTAACCGCCTTTATCTTCTAATTTCGTCTCCTTTAGTTGATGATTTTTCAATGCTTACTGAGAGGACTGATAAAAAGGTAGATTATATTTTAACTCCCTCCGAGATTATTCCAGTCTGCCTGAGCTCTATCTTAGGGGGCGGTAGCCTATGGCTTCGCCGCTGATAGTCTCACCAGGAAAAGGCTTAAATCCGGGAAATAGGTAATAATGAAGAGGGCTACTAATAATATGCCCAAAAATGGGAGGGCGGCAGCGTATAGCTTTAATACTGGTTTTTCGAAGCGGAAGCTCGAGATGAAGAGGTTTATTCCCACCGGGGGAGTGGAATAACCAATCTCTAAATTTGTCAGAAATATTATTCCCAGGTGTATGGGGTCTACTCCGAAGGCCCGTGCTACCGGGACTATGAGGGGAACCACTACTACAATAGCGGAGAAAATATCCATCATACATCCCACTATTATCAGGAATCCATTGAGTACTATCAGGAAGGTAATTTTACTTGTGATAAATGTTTCCATATAGGCTAAGGCCTTCATGGGAACCTGCTGGTCGATGAGGAAATTTGTTAAACCTAAGGCAGCACCCATGATTATTAGAATTCCTCCCACTAAGACCATGCTTTCAATCATAATCTTAGGCAAATTCCTTAATTTTATATCCCGGTAAACAAATACCTCGATAATAAGGATATAAAAGGCAACGACCGCCGCCGCCTCGCTGGCGGTGAAGATCCCCCGATATATTCCCCCCAAGATAATAAATGGAATTGGTATCTCCCAAACGGCATCCTTAGTGGCCTGAAGGACTGCCCCGAGAGAGGGCCTCACCCGAGGGACCTTGGCAAGAAAACCCCTGATCATTCCATAAATTGAAAGCATAACTACTAAAAGCATGCCCGGAACGACGCCGGCAATGAATAGCTTATTCACACTGGTTCTGGATACAATTCCATAGATAATAAGAGGGAGGCTCGGGGGGAAAAGTAGCCCCAGGCTTCCAGATGAGGTAAGCAGACCCAGGGAGAATCTTTCCGGGTATCTCTCTTTGATTAAGGCAGGGAAAAGTAACCCCCCGATGGCAATTATGGTAACCCCTGATGCCCCGGTAAGGGCAGTGAACATGGCACAGGTTACCAGAGCTACTATAGCCAGTCCCCCGGGAACCCATCCGATAAATGCCTGGGAGAAATTTACCAGTCTGGTGGAGGCTTTGCTCTCTGCCATTAAATAGCCGGCAAAGGTAAAGAGGGGTAAGGCGATGAGGGTAGGGGCGCTCGCTAATCGATACATCTCCACAATCATTATTGCCGGATCTAAATGAAGGACAAGATAGAAACCGAGGAAGGTAAACCCTGCGATTACCGCAAAAAGGGGCATTCCGAAGAGGGCCAGGAGAATAAGAACGATAGCAAACAGGAAATAGCTCACGTCTTGCTCTCAGATGCTAATTTGAAGATATTTTCCAATCCCTTCAGCCCAAATCTAAAGGAGATGAGGATAAAGGTGATGGGAAAGATTATCTCAAGACTCCAGACGGGTAGAGATAGAGTGACTACCTTTTCTCCAAATTCTTTCTCCACTGAGACAAAATGCCAGGCAGCCCTTAATAGTAAAAGGCATATTGAGAATGTTGCCAGGTTTATTATGGCCTCCACAAGGAGCTTTGACCTCCCTGAGAGTGATCGGGATAATATATCTATATTTATATGGCGGCCTTCTCTGGTAGCTACACAGGCAGCTATGAAGCCTACCCAGAGAACCAGGTGTCTGGTAAGCTCATCAGCCCACATCAGCCCGGTGGAGAAAAAATTTCTTAAGATAACCTGGGCAAAGGCGATTACTACCATGGTGGCAAGGGAGATTATGATGAAAAGCCCCTCAACCTTGGATAACGCGGTATCAAAACCCTTAATGTATTTCATCTATTTTACTATGCCGGCTCGGAATTTTGCTCGTTCACTCAAGATCCCTGCCAATAGCCATTTGGGAAAATATTTGTCTCCCAGCTTCTCATAGATCTCCCGGGCCTCTCTTTCGTTTTGCTCTTCTATTTCAGGGGTGGGCTTGAGGACCTTAATTCCATGTTTTATGAAGCCCTCCAGGGCTTTTTCATGGTCCCTCCGAATTATGGGGGTCAATTTTGGAAAGTATTTTTTGTCAGCATCCAACAGAATTTCTCTTAAATCTTGAGGAAGCCCATTAAAAAACCTTTTAGTAACCAATACTCCACCCGGGGTATAGGCAA
>JAUWWP010000582.1 GCA_030616835.1 Deltaproteobacteria bacterium
ACTGATAAGGTTCCTGATGAGGCAAAGGTAGAAGAGGTAAAGGCGGGGGGAATGAATCAGGGGAAGGGCACTATTGAAGTTTCAGTAGAAGATTGTGCTACCGCTACCACTCCCTATGATTCCTGGACAATTACCATATTGGCAAGTACATATAATTTTAGTGTTGTAGGTAAATGTTCGGGTTCTCTGAGCGATGGGACTGTGGATCAGTATTATATCGCCGTTAACTCTGAATTTTCTCTTACTGTGTCTTCAGCTACCGACAGTCCCTTTGCTCCTGGTGACTATTTTACTTTCCGCACGGTCGGCTGCGATCGGACTTTTAAGGATAATGACCCTGGTAGGCCCAGTGATAAGGTCGGGTATTTCGGTACTCCTTATGTAACTGATATGGAGCAGGAACTGGCCTTTACCGCATTCGGGATCCCTGCACTTAAACCGAACCCCGATAAATATCACTTTACCACCTATTACCCGGGGATTATCACTTACGGAACCTACTACGATGTGGCAGTTGCTGACCTGAATCGGGATGGATACGAGGATATTATTGCGGCTAATAAAAAAGACGGAGGCATCCAGGTCTGGACCAACGGCGGGAGAGGGGTCTGGCTTAAGAATCCCGGAGATGCGGCCCTTGATCCCTGGGTAGCAGAGGAGAGCCCGGTCAATATCGGCAATTATTCCGGGATAGCCATAGTTGATTTCGATCAGGATGGTCTGCTGGATATCGTTGGCGCCCACGATATTACCAGCGGGGTTGGAATAGAGGTATGGAGGCAGGTTATTGACACGGAGCCCCCTTATGTTGTTGATTGCTATTATTATACTGTCGATGGCCCTATTAATTGCTCTATTGCCGAGGGCGTTGCTATTTTTGATGCACCTGTGCCCGTCGAGTCCGTGATGTTTTTTGAATTCAGTGAGGAGATCGACCATACCACCCTGAACCCGGAAACCGTCCTGGTGAAAGGCTCTGAGAGTGGTCCTGGACTCTCAGCAACCCTCATTTATTCCCCGGTAGATAATACCCTGCTTATTTCTCCCGAAAAGGATTTCCGGGTTGGGGAAAAGATAACAATTACTCTGAAGGCAGAGATCAAGGATCTGGTGGGTAACTCCCTTGACGGAGATGGGGATAAGGTGGCTGAAGGCTCCCCCACCGATGACTTTATCCTAACCTTTGATGCAAAGGAAAATATTCCCCAGGGGCTGGAGGCCACCGCCAATGATTAGTAACTGTGCATTGCCTTGAGCTGGTATGCCAATACTGAGAGTAACATGGGGGGATACTATATCTACCAGAGCACCGAGTCGG
>JAUWWP010000053.1 GCA_030616835.1 Deltaproteobacteria bacterium
CCAACTGGGTTATCCCCCCGATAAGCACCCCTAAAGCCAAGGCATATACCGGTTGGGCAAAGTAATTGCGAAGGAGCAATGTTGTCAGGATCAGCGAGAGGTTAAGGAGCACCGGGGCCAGGGCCGGTGCGGTAAAATGCCTCAATGAATTCAAGATTCCCATGCAAAGGGCCACCAATCCAATAAAAAAGATGTAGGGGAACATCCATTTGGTCAGGGATACGGTAAGGGCAAATTTCCCGGAAATATTTAAGTATCCGGGCGCAATTATCCTGACTAATAGCGGGGCCAGGATAACCCCGGTAATGGAGAGAACAATCAAAAGGATAACCGAAATGGTCATGGAGATATGGGCGATCTTATCTGACTCCTCCTTTGAGTCCTTACTCAGGGACTCGGTATAGACCGGGATGAACGAGGCCGTAAGTGATCCCTCACCGAACAACCGACGAAAGGTATTGGGAATCTTAAAGGCCACCACCCAGGCATCCGCTGCCCCTCTTGCCTCAAAGAAATAGGCAATCACTACATCCCGGACTAACCCTAAGATCCGGCTTAACAGTGTGTAGAAGCCGACCACCCCGGCAGCCCGAACTATTCTCCTATCTTCTGCCATTACAGATTTTAGATTTTAGATTTCAGATTTGGAATCTGCAATTTATTATCTTTGCATTTTTCATTTTGCACTTTGCATTTTGCAATTTCCAATCCGCCTCCGGCGGATTATACGAATCGTCTGAAAAATCCTTGACAATTAACAATTAAAAGTAATAATATAAATGTGTTGATTTTATTAAAGTTCAGAAAGGATATAAAATGCCCTCATCTCCCTCAGCTCAGAAACGACATCGGCAGAGCTTAAAACGCCGGAGCCGGAATCAGAGTGTCAAGTCAAGCATAAAAACTGCCATCAAAAAGGTCCGCACCGCCGTGGAGGAAAAGAGGCTGGAAGAGGCTCAGGCTGCCCTGAAGGCGGCTGTCCCTGCCATCAACAAAGCAGCTTCCAAGGGAGTAATTCATCCCCGGAACGCTTCCCGCAAGATCTCCCACCTGACCAAGAAGGTAAACTCTCTGGCTGCTTAATCTCTACTTCTCTGCCCCTGGCAGAGATCGATAACCAGTTTTTCCAGAAGAATTCGGGGAGGAACCTTACTGGACTTTAATTTTAGATCTACTTGAGCGAGCCTCTCAAAGCATTCCTTGAGCTCTTCAAAAGAGAATTGTCTCGTCTGTTCCAATAATTTGTTTAAAACGAAGAATTTGATCTTTAACTTACTTTCCATTTCGGAAGGGGTCAATCCCCGGTCCAGCATTTGCTTGGCCCTCCAGATCAAACGGAATTGACGGACGATCATAGTCAGGATATGTAAATGATGTACTCCCTCTTCCCATATCCTCGCTAAGGCCTCCCAGGCCCTCTCCACATCCTTATTGCCCAGCCAATCTGTCAGTTCGAATACCGACCTGAGCTTGGCCAGAACTACTACTGCCTCGATGTCTTCGAGCTCGATCGTCCTTTTCGCCCCAATATAAGTCACTACCTTTTCGAGCTCATTCTTGAGCTTTCGCAGGTCTTTCCCAACCGACTCAATCAGAAGATCGACTGCCTCTTTCTTTATCCCTTTCCCTAACCTCTGAGAAAACTGTCTGATCCAGGAAGGGAGCTCAGACTCATAGGGCTGCCGGAACTCCACCAACATCCCCAACTTCTTAAATCTCTGATAAAATTTAGTTTTAAGATTAACCTTTTTACCCCAGAAGATCAGGCAAGTAGTGGGAGAGGGATTTTCAAGATAGGGAATTAGCTTCTCCAAATCCTTCGGGGAGAGTTTATCCGTCTCCTTAACCAGAATTAGCCTTCGCGGAGAGAGCAGCGGTAGGGTTTGGGCAAGATTAATAATCCTATCTGCCTCCCCTTCCCCGCCATAAACGAGATCCAGATTGAGGCTTTTGCTGCCACCCTCAGCAACATCGGGTAGGGACTTCCGCGAAATGTTCGCAATCGCCTCTTCGATTAAAAAGCCTTCCTCACCGTAAAAAAAATAGACGGGCCTTATATTATCCTGATCAATTTTTCGGAGCAGTTCCTGTCCTCTCATAGTCATAGTATTGACTTCTTCCGCTCAAATCACCAGGAAATAAAATACTATAATAACTTATCTCCGTCAATAAATATAAAATCAGGAGTTTCCCCAAAAATCTTTCATGTAGGGGCAATTCATGAATTGCCCCTACATTGGATAGCCGGGGCTTGTAGGGGTAGACCTCAGTCTCCACCCGTACCTGTTCTGAGCCCCGATGGACATCGGGGTCGAAGGGATTGAATGATTATCGGGGAAAGTCCTGAATATTTGTCCTGAATATTTTGACAATCAAATAAATATATGATAATATTAAGGATCTGCTGATTTCCTTGAGTTAAAGGTGGATGAATGGCTGAGAAGTCGACCCATATCGGAAAACATCTGGCGGTAGTTCCCGAATCGCCTCCCGTGAGCCTGGGTTTTGCCATTAACCTGATTGAAGGTCGGGGGATCTTAAGGCTCAATAAGGCTACTCTCTTTGAAGTCCTTCATATCGATAATCTGGAGATAGAGATCCTTGATCTTACCTTTCCAGTTGAGATCACCCGGGGGGCCGAGGCCTTCCGAGATACCCTTTGCGAAGTTAATGATTTCCAATTTAGCCTCTTCGAGACAAAGCTTAATCGATTTATTCGGGAAAGGATCGATTACTCCTCCCAGGGCTTTGAGCAGGTTAAGATCCATTTTCTTAAAAACCAGTTGATGATCTCCGGGAGCTACCTGGCTGAGAAGGGCCCGGTAAATTTCACCATAAAAGGATTCTTTTCCTCCCTGGAGGAGGGCGGACTCAGGCTTTCCCTTTACGATTTTCGGACCTATGGATGGCTTCCTTTTCCCCCTCCTTATTTAGCAGTGAAGCTAATGGAGCCGCTGGAGGAATATTTCTTTAAATTACTAAATTGTTCCAGTTTGCTTTTTGATCCCTTCCTGCTTTTCTTCTCCTCCATTCTACCCCAGATGGGTTGGAGAGCCCCTCGCTTTGATAGTTTATCTCTCAACGAGATCAAACTTTCTCAGGGCAGGTTCAGCCTAAAAGCATCTTCAAAACTGACAAATGGATCTCCTGTGAAGCTCCAGGAGGATATTGATATTAGTCTTTTGAAGATCCGGGAGGAGCAGAGTTTCTTTCAGGAAGGGGAGGAGCTTCTGAGCCAAGGGAAAATTAGCACTGCAGCTCAGGCCTATGAACTTCGCCGATCCAGCTACCCTCAGTATGGGCTGGCAGTGGAGAGGCTCTGCCAGATTTACGGCAGTGATGCTGATACCTTTTCTAAAGCACTGGAGCTGGGAAGTGGATATCTTAAGGAGGAACCCAACTGCATCCCGATCCTAAATACCTTTGCTTCTATCTCCTATGCGCAGGAGGACTGGGAGAGGAGCGCTACCTATTACGAAAGGCTGGTGGAAAAGGCCGAGAAGGAAGGAAGTACCCCTGACATTATTTACGGGAACTTAATCCTGGGAGAGATCTGGTCAAAACTTAACCCGGGTAAGGCCTTAACTGCCTATGAGAAGGTGCTCAAGGTTGATTTCAAAAATCAGAGTGCACTCAAGGCCTTAGGTTCTCTCTACCGTCACCAGGGTGATCACCAAAAGGCGCTGGGGAGCTATGAGCAGTTGATAGAGATGAGTGAGGATAAGATTCAGATCCTTTCCTTCCAAACCCAGATCGGCAAGATCTATGAGGAGGGACTGGCTCAATGGGATGAGGCCATCTCCGCCTATCAGAAGGCATTAGAGCTTGATGCCAACTACCTGCCTGCCTGGGAGGCTCTGGCTTCTACCTTTTTAAGACAGGAAGATTTCTCCCGTGCCATTCGGACCTATGATCGCCTAATTCCAAAGCACCTTGAGCTATCTGATTACGATAAGGCAGCCTCCCTTCAGGTAGCTATCGGCCGGATCTGGGAGAAGAAGCTCTCCCGGGTGGATAATGCTATTCTCAGATACTCTCAAGCCCTCGAGATCTTTCCTGAACAGGAAGAAGCTCTGGAGAGATTGGCCGGACTCTATGCCCAGCAGCGAGCCTGGCCCAAGGTCTTGGAGGTCTGCGAAGGGATGATGAGGAGTGCTCTCAATCAGGGTGATCAGACCAGAGTCCTCGGTCTATTATATACTATTGGAAAGCTATGGCAGGAGAAGTTAAAGAATGTGGAGAAGGCCATTGCCCATTACCAACAGATAACTCTCCTGGATCCTAAGTATCTCCCGGCCCTGGAGGTACTGGCCCAGATCTATAGCCAGCGGGAGGATTGGACGAGCCTGGTTAGTGCATACCAACAACAGATAGAGGCGATTGAAGATCCCTCCCGCCTAAGCTCCATCTATTTTTCAATGGGGATGATCCAGGAAGAAAGGCTTTCTCAGATTAATGAGGCAATAAGTGCCTATCGAGAATCCTTTAGCCTTGATCCCTCATTTCTGCCGGCCTGGAAATCACTCTCCGAGATCTACCGCAAAGAGGCCCAATGGGAGGATCTCCTCCAGCTCTACCAGGAGAGAGTGAGTTCAATAAAGGAGATGCCCCAGACAATGCCCCTCTTGATGGAGCTGGGGGAGCTCCTGAGAGACAAGTTAGCCGAACCGGAAAGAGCCATCCTGAGTTACCGTCAGGTCTTAAAGATTAATCCGGGGCATCTGCCTGCATTAAAGGCGCTTGCCGGGATCTATCGGGAGGAAGGCAGATGGGCAGAGCTCCTGGAGGTATTGGAGAATCAGGCAGGGCTTAGCAAAGAGAGCAGTCAGATTACTTCCCTCTACCTGGAGATGGGAGGGATCCTGGATACTCAGCTCAAAGAGCCGGGGCAGGCGATCACGATATTTGAGCAAGCCCTGACGAGAAAACCAGCCTGCGAACCTGCCCAGGAAGCACTTTGTAGACTTTATCACCAAGAGGAAAGATGGGAAGAGCTAATTAAGCTTTATCAAGGAGAGCTCGAGCTTGAAGAGGAGCCTGGCCGCCAGCTCACCCTTTACTGGAAGATCGGGCAGCTTCTGGACACCAGGCTCTCCCAGCTTGCTGAGGCAGAACAGTATTATAAGAGAGTACTGGAGATTGATCCCTCCTTTCTTCAGGCCCTCCAATCGCTAACCAAGATATATTATCAGGAAGAAAAGTGGAGGGAGCTTACTGAGGTGCTCACCCGGCAGATCGAGATCGTTGATGATCGCTCTGAGCGGCTGAGCCTTTATCATCAACTTGGGGGGATCTGGAAGGAGAAGCTCGCCGAAGTGGACAGAGCCATCAGCAGTTTCCGGGAAGCCCTAAAGGTTGACCCCGATTATCTCCCATCCTTAGAAGAGCTAAACGAGCTCTATTGGTGGATTGGGGACTGGGAAGGCCTGGCCAAACTCTATGAAAAAATGACCTCCGTTTATACCGACCCTCTGCTGGTCCTTTCTTTGCAGCTAAAGCTCGGATGGATCGAGAAAGACAGGTTCTGCCGGATGGACCGGGCTCTTGAGAGTTTCGGCAAGGCCCTTCAGATCGATCCCCAATGTCAGGAGGCTCTGGGAGCAATGGCCGGGATCCTCTGGCAGGAAGGAAACTGGCAGGATTGGATCCAGGCGACTGAACTGCAGGCCCACCTCTTGAAGGATGACCGTCAAGCAATAAAACTTCATCAGCAGATTGGCCAGGTCTGGGACGAGAAGCTAAGCCACCCGGAGAGGGCAGCTCAGAAGTACCGTCACATTCTGGAGCAGGAGCCAGATTTCCTCCCAGCTCTTAAGTCCCTGAGAGAGATCTACCAACGAGAGAGTAATTGGGAGGAACTGATTGAGATTTATGAGCGCCTTGCCCTGGCAGTGGAGGATGACTCCCAGGCTGCCCGGTATCATTATCAGGCAGGCAAGCTCTGGCTGGAGAAGCTCTCCGGACCGGATCTGGCGATATTATCTCTAAGGCGAGCTCTGGAATTAGATCCATCATTTCATCCGGCCCTCGATGATCTGAAGCTAATCTACCGGAAGATGGAGGATTGGGAAAGCCTGGTCGGCCTTATTCAACAGCAGGTCGAGGATACCGAGGATCCGGGGCAGGCTCCTCCTCTTTACTGGGAGATGGGCCAGATTCTTGAAGAGAATCTGGGGCGAACCCAGGAGGCGATCGCTAAGTTCGAGGAAGCCCTGAAGATTGATCCTACATACTCCCCGGCTTTAGACTTCCTGGAAAAGATCTATCGCCGGGTTGAGAGGTGGGAGGATCTTATCCGGGTCTACGAGCGGAAGGCCCGGATCGAAAAACAAGATAATTGTTCGCTGCATTATGAGATAGCGAAACTATGGGAGGAGAAGCTTCTCCAGGAGGATAAGGCCCTGAAGGAGTATCAAGAGGCGGTAAAGATGGATCCCAACTACCTGCCGGCACTGGAGTCCCTGGCAAAGATCTATTTCAAGAAGGAGCAGTGGAAGGAGCTTGCCGGGATATTCAGACAGCAGGCCGAGGCTCTGGGAGTCACCGAAGAGGGTCTTTCTTTTCTGCTGGGGGCCGGGGAGATATGGGAGGAGAGGCTCTCCCAGCCGGATCAGGCAATTGACAGCTATCGCCGGGCCCTGAGCCTGAATCCTTCCTTTGCTCCTGCCCTCGAATCTCTCAAGAATATTTACTTAAGCGAGGGACGGTGGGAGGAGTTTATCGAGGTTGCCGAAAAGATAGTTACTACCTCCGAAGAGAAGACTATCAGGTTTGAGCTTCTGCTAAAGATGGCGGAAGTATTTGAAAAAGAGCTGGCGCGCACCAGTGAGGCCATCAGGAGCTACCAGCGGGCGGTTGAAGTAGATCCCGATCGTATTGCCCCTCGGGAGAGCCTTGCGGAATTACTCTCCCGGGAAGGCCGCCTGGAGGAAGCAAAGCCTAATTACGAGCATCTCCTCAAGATCCTGCCAGAAGCAGAGGTGGGAAAGACCCTGGAGGTGGCCCTGAATCTGGCCAGGATTGAAGAGCAGTTGGACATCGCTGAAGCGGCAATGCAGAGGTATCAGTGGGTGCTTGAGCTTAAACCAGATTGCGTTGATGCTCTGAAAGCATTAGGGAACCTGCTTTATCGTGAGTCACGCTGGGTCATGGCAAGGTCTATCTATGCTAAATTCCTCAAGATCTTTCCTGCTCCCGAAGACCTTCCGACTGCGGTAGAGATAGCTTACCGGGTGGCAGAGATCGAGGAGAAACTTGGCCGGAGAGAGAACGCAGTTAAGAGGTACCAGCAGGTTATTGAATTAGACAGCAAACACCTGTCCGCCTGGGAGAACCTGGCTGATCTTCACTATCAAGATAAAAGATGGAAGATGGCCAAATCTACTTATGAGCGCTGGCTTGACCTTCTACCGAAAGAGGGGGAGAGGCCGAATACAGTGACGGCTTACTGCCGCCTGGGAGAGATCGAGGAGATACTGGGGGCCCCGGAGAAGGCAATAGTTAGCTATCAGAAGGCCTTAGAGCTGGAACCGGGTTCGGTTGCCGCCCTGGAGGCGAGTATCAGGATATATCGAAAGCAGGAAAGTTGGGAGGATTTGATCAGGAGCCATAATGCTCAATTAAAGATCACCTCGGACCCCTCTCAGATATTCTCACTTCACTATGAGATCGGACAGCTCCTGGAGGAGAAAGTTTTTCGGATGGAAGAGGCAGCCTCAAGTTATCGCCGAGCCCTGGAGATCAACCCTTCCTTTCGCCCTGCCTTAGAGAGGCTTTACTCCCTTAACCTGTGGTTAGAGGATCGGGAGAAGGGAGCGGAGGCTCTCTCGCAGCTTATTCGTCTGGAAAGAGATCCCGAGAAGTTAAAGAAGTATCATTTTACCTTAGGAGATATCTATGAGAAATGGCTTTTCGATAACTCGAAGGCGGCCTATCATTATCAGGAGCTCTTAAAAATAGGCCCCAAATTCGCCCCGGCACAAGAGGCCCTGAGCAGGGTCTATGAGCAACTGGAGGATTGGGAGAGATTAGCTCCCCTCTATAAGGAGATGCTTGATTCTCTGCCGGAGGAGTCCCCGGAGATAATTCCTCTGAGTTTGAAGTTAGCAGAAACCTATGCCCAAAGGCTTTCTGACTTCAGCAGTGCCGAGGCCCTCTTACACCGGCTTTTGTCACAAACTCCAGAAGATCCGGAGGTTCACTTTGCTCTGGGAGAGCTTTATTATCAGCATGAGTCTTCCTCAGATAAGGCCCTCGAACAATATCTCTGGACATTAAACCGCCAACCCCTAAGGGTCGGAGCTTATCGGGCCCTGGCTCGGCTTTACGATCGCCTGAGGCTTACCGAGCAGGCCCTGATTATCTACTCCTTGCTGATTATCCTCGATCCCCAGAATAAAGAAGCTGAGCGCCGATTTATGACTAAACCCCCCTCTCCCCCCCTCCCTCGGGGCAGGGTTCTTGACGATCTGAGAAGAGAGAAGTATCTGATTCACCCGGAGGAGAAGGCTCCCATCCGCCAGATCCTTTATCCAATTGCGGAATATCTTCCTCAATGGGGATCGGCAAACTTAGGGAGCTTCGAACTGGAGGAGGCTAACCTGGTCAGTGAGGGCTTCAACCCTTCACTTAAAAGGGTCTGGGATGAGGTGGCAATGATGCTGAATCCCCCTACCGCAAGCCTTTATCTTGAGGATCAAGGGAAAGTCGACCGCATTCGCTTGAGTTTTATGCCTTCGGCCATTATCTTCAATCTCGCCTTTTTACGTTCACTTACCGAAAAAGAGGCCCGCTTTATCTTAGGAAGGAGCCTCGAGCACCTGAAGAACAAACATCATTTCTTTCAGATGTTAACTAAGGGAGAGCTCTGGAGAATAGTCACTTTGCTAAGGTCCCTGTCTTCTTCGAAGACACCAGTTACCGGAGTCACGGAACCTCAGGAAAAGCTTTTAAGGAAGATGCTGAAGACCCTGGGGCAGTCTCACTCCGATAAATCGGGAAAGAAGCTTGCCTCGATCTTCAAATCCCTGAAGGAGAATGAGCTTCCAGGATGGCTTAAATCTCTGGAGCATACTGCCAATCGGGCTGGGCTTCTGGCTTGCTCCGATCCCTTAGCTGCCTTCTCCGCATTGATTAAGTTCCGATTAAAAAGAGAGGAAGTTAGCTCAGAGCTAAAAGATAAGGGCCTGAGCATGTTTTTGGAGGACAATAAGGATCCGTTGCTGGAGGAAGAGATTCTGGAGCTGCTGAAGTTCTGTATCTCCCCGGAATGCCTTCTGCTCAGGAGGGAGTTAGGAATAAGGTAAATTATGGCTCTTCACGGAATATAGCGGGTAGACAGAATTATCATTGCCAGAGGAAGAAGAATTTAATGTCAAATGTCAAAGCCCAAATATTAAATAAGCCCAAATGCCAAAATCCAAATGATAAATGAATGTCAAATGACTAAATATCAAAAGATTTTTCTTCTTTTGCTTTGTAATTTGAACTTTGGATTTCATTTGAACTTTGAGCTTTGACATTTGGATTTATCTGCTTTGTTATTTGGATTTAATCCCACATGCACGCGGGACAATTCGTGAGGAGCCTAAATTATCTCATCCGAATCTAAGATTGGTAATCTCATTTAATGGTAAAATTCAGGGTTGCCAGATTTACTCCCTCCAGACTCATTACCTCCACCCGCCATTTACCCTTCTGATAAGCCTTAATTTTCTTAGAGCTGTAGGTCCGGAAATCAGGGGATTTAATGGAAAGGGTGATCTCGGCTAACTTCTTGTCCTGGTAATACCAGATGTGTTTGATTTTATCTCCCCCATTAGCTCCGGTAACCCTGGTGAAGCAGTAAAGCTTCCTGACATCGGAACGAAAGACCTCGTTCTCGCTAACCGGGGAGAGGTCTTTTACCTCCTTGCAGATAGCCGCCCCCACCACCCCGATTTTGGTTTTCTCTTGTTTCATTTTCTCTCCGGTGTCCTCTTTAGCCAGAGCAGGATTAAGAAGAGCGAGCGAGATTAGGAAAGCAGGCAGTATCATTTTAGCTGATCTCATCTTGCCTCTTACCTCCTATCTAACTTATAATCGGAAGTGGCCTGACCGCATCAGATGGTATCTTCTTCCTTCTACTAAACAATCTCCTTCAAGTCAATGTATTTCTTACAGGACTTTCCCCGTTTTTAGGTAAACAGTGGATAGGCGGGGCTTTCCAGCCCCGCAAAGTAGGGGCCGACGCCTGGCCTGCCGGAGCTTTCAGCCTTCGCAGCCGCTATGGCGAAGTAGGCTCGGCGTAGGCAGGTCTCTGTCGGCCCCTACTTTGCGGGGCTGGTTCATCCTTCATCCCGATGGACATCGGGACTACGGAGAACGGGAAAGCCCCGCCTATCCACTCTTTACCTAAAAAAACGGGGAAACTCCTGAGAGAAATACATTGACTTGAAGGAGATTATTTAGTAAAAAGAAGAAGATACCATCTGATGCGCTCAGGCCACTTCCGGTTAAAAGTTAGATAGGAGGTAAGACACAAGATGAGATCAGCTAAAGTGATACTGCCTGCTTTCCTAATCTCGCTCGC